>JAMOAF010001121.1 GCA_023621895.1 Planctomycetota bacterium | reverse complement strand
GTGGTTATGCGTATTTGAGCGGTCTTGGGGCAAGCCCACGCGGCTATCGGTCTGGGGCGGCACGAAGCGCGGGGCAAGCCCACGCGGCTATCTGAATAACAGCCGCTTTTTCCACGAATCACGCAGGTCGATTTGGTAGTCGGCAACCGGCGTGGGGGGCGCGGAGAACCGCTCTACCCGTGCAGCCAGCGCAGCGCCGCGTCAAAATCGCTGGTGTCGCATTCGATCAATCCATCGCGCAGAATCACCACGCGCCTGGCGTTCCGGGCAACATCCTGCTCGTGCGTGACAACAATCACGGTGATGCCGCTTCCGCGGTTCAAGTCGCTCAGCAGCCCCATGATCTCGGTGCTCGTGCGGCTGTCGAGATTCCCGGTCGGTTCGTCCGCCATGAGGATTGCAGGCTCGTTGATCAACGCTCGGGCAATCGCCACGCGCTGCTGCTGGCCGCCGGATAGCTGCCCCGGATGGTGCCCCATCCGGTCCCCGAGGCCAACGCGGTCCAGCAGTTGTCTGGCTCGCTGGCGGCGCTGCCGAGCCGAGACTCCACGGCAGTAGAGCAAGGGCAGTTCGACGTTTTCCAGGGCGCTTGTTCGAGCCAATAGATTGAAGTTCTGAAACACAAAACCGATCTTGGCGTTCCGCAGATCGGCCCGCCGATTGGCCGACATCTTCGTCACCTCCGCGCCGTCGAGCCGATACTCTCCCCGGGTGGGCCGATCGAGGCACCCCATGGTGTTCATCAGCGTCGACTTGCCCGAACCGCTCGGCCCCATCACGGCCACAAATTCCCCCCGCTCGATCGAAAGCGACACGCCGCAGAGCGCCGCCACCTCGGTCTGGTCAAGCTGATAGACTTTCTCCACATCCACTAGTTCAATCAGCGCCATCGTAAGGCTCTTCAGCTTGCCGTCCGACCCGGGAATCGCCAGCCCGCGAAAACCGAAAACCCTTCCATCTTACGAAGGTTTTCTTGCCGCCGCGTCGAACCAGATCACGTGGATGGTGATCAGCCCGGCGCCGACGACGAGCATGCTGTCGGCCAAATTGAAGGTCGGCCATGGCCAGCGGCCGATCATTACAAGAATCCAATCCCGCACGGCGAAGACGCGATCGCCGACTTCGTGGAGCGGGTTGGCATAGTTCCAGTAAAGACCCGGAAATCCCAGGCGATCGTAGAGATTGCCGAAGATTCCCGCGGTGACAAACCCGCAGGCGACGGTGAGCAGCCAATCGCGGGCGGCTCCGGCGACAAACAGCCAGGTGAAGATGGCCGCGGCGGCGGCGACCGACATGGCGGCGAAAAGGCTGACCCGCCCCTGTCCGATGCCGAACAAGGCGCCCTCGTTGAGGCTTGTCTGGAAGCCGAAGACATCCTGCCACAGCCACCAGACTTCTTGTTCGCCCGGCAAGCCCAGGGTCGCGAAAACCCATTGCTTGGTGGCCAGGTCCAGCGAACAGCCGACGATTGCGATCGTGAAGAAAACCAGGCAGCGACTCAGCGGGGCAGTCCCCATCGCGGTTCCTTCCGGCGTCGACTGGAAGCTCAGTCGCTCGCTTCGAGTTGCGATGCGCATTTGACGCACATCGTGGCAAACGGCAGCGCGTTGAGGCGCGACTTGGGAATCCGCGCGCCGCATTCTTCGCATTGCCCGTAGACGCCATCCTCAATCCGCTCCAGGGCCGACTCGATCAATTGGAGCGTTCCGCCTTCCGACTCCATCAACGTGAGCGTGAACTCTTGCTCGAAGTTGTCGGTACCGAGGTCCGCCATGTGGATCGGCATACTCGACAGATCGCCGTTGGATTCTGAGCGATTTTTGTTCAACGCGGTGTTGGCCATTTGGCTGACGTCGCCCTGGAGCCGCGCTCGCAGTGCGAGGAGCCGCTCCCTGTAAACGTTCATCTCCGAATTCTTCATCGGTTTGCCTCTCGGAAACACGTTGCTTCGCTCTTCCCTCAACGGGAAACCCGCAGAACCTCCATTCTAAAACGCGGTAGATCCGCTGTCAACGAAACGAGCCAGTGGAAAATGCGATCCGTGCGCCCCGGGGAGCGGTTTTTTTGGTTGCGCAAACTCTTGGCAAGACGCAAGTTGCGCAAGACGTTCCGGTCGCGTCCGGAAACGGGACGTTTGCGGACTTCGCTCCCTCGTGCCCGAAACCGTGAACTAGAGTTGTTAGGCCCCGCCGGCCGGCCAAGACGGCCAAAAGACGCTGCTGGACGCATCCGCCCCAAGACGCTCACCGCGCGGGCTCGCCTTGATGCTCGCGGAACACTCCTTTACGATGGTGGGACAGTCCGAGGGAACGCCCCGGACGCACGTGCCCACGTCCGGAATCCTTCAGCAGAGAGAGTTCGGGAAATTAGCCAGCCAGACACCTCCTTTCAGCGGTGCGTTTCGCCAGACTGCGGGGCCACTTTCGGGGTCAACGAAGTCCACGTCGCATGCCCAAAATGCGGCAGCCTTCTTGACGTGGCCTACGACTGGGATCGCCTTTCCGTGCCGCCCTCGCTTCGCTGGTTTGAACAGAAGTGGTCCCGTCGCAGCGATCCTTATTGTCTCAGCGGGGTGTGGCGTTTTCACGAACTGCTGCCTTTCGTGCCGGTTGAGGCCTGCGTGACGGTCGGCGAGGGCCAGACGCTGCTGCAAGCGGCCGACGCGGTGGCGAAGTATGCCGGTCTCTCCGCGGGGAGGCTGTTTCTCCAATACGAAGGGATGAATCCTTCGGGCAGTTTCAAAGACAACGGAATGTCCGCGGCCTTCAGCCACGCGCGGTTCGTGGGGGCCAGCCGCGCCGCCTGCGCCTCGACCGGCAACACCAGCGCGTCGCTGGCGCTGTACTGCTCCGTGACGAAGCTCATGCGCGCGGTGATTTTCGTCGGGTCCGGCAAGATTGCCTACGGAAAACTGTCCCAGGCGCTCGACTACGGCGCACTGACCGTGCAGATCACCGGCGACTTCGACGACGCCATGGCGCGGGTCAAGGAAGTCTCCAAGCAGTTGGGAATCTACCTTGTCAACAGCGTCAATCCGTTCCGGCTCGAGGGACAGAAGACGATCATGTTCCGCGTGCTGGAATCGCTCCGCTGGGAAGTGCCCGATTGGATCGTGGTCCCCGGCGGCAATCTGGGCAATTCCAGCGCTTTCGGCAAGGCGTTCATGGAACTGAAACAGCTCGGGTTGATCGACCGCATTCCCCGCTTGGCGATTGTCAACGCCGCCGGCGCGAACACGCTCAACCGCCTCGTCGGCACGAGCGGCCTGCGCTGGAATGGCGGCCGCACCGATCCGCACCTCGTGAAGAAGTTCTACGAGGAGATGGACGCCGAAGGCCGCCGCGCCGCGACGATCGCCAGCGCGATTGAAATCAACCGGCCAGTGAACCTCGAAAAGTGCCTCCGCGCACTGGATGTATGCGATGGCGTCGTCCGCGAGGCCACGGACCAGGAGATTCTCGACGCCAAGGCCCAGGTCGGGGCGGGCGGCATCGGATGCGAGCCGGCCAGCGCCGCCAGCGTGGCCGGAACGAAGCGGCTCGTCGATGAAGGCGTGATCGGTCGAGACCAGCGCGTGGTCTGCATTCTCACCGGGCACCAACTCAAAGACCCGACCGCGACGGTCGCCTACCACACGACCGACCAGCAACTGTTCAACGACGTGCTCGGCAAGCGGGGCGTGCGCCGCGCGGCTTTCGCCAACCGGGCCGTCGTCGTCCCCAACGATCTCGGCGAGATTGTCAAGGCGATCGAACTCTACAGTTGACGCCGCCCGCGCAGGCCTTGCTCCCGCTTCCCAAGCTCCAGCCCGATCCTGGTTCCCAAGCTCCAGCCCGTTCCTGGTTCCCAAGCTCCAGC
>JAMOAF010001149.1 GCA_023621895.1 Planctomycetota bacterium | reverse complement strand
CTTGCGCAGGTCCGATTGGTAAACGCATGGCCGCCGGTCGGCCGCTGAGAGGGAGAAATCCTATGCCGCGTCTGTTGGGTGTTGATATTCCGAACGATCGACCGACGTTCATTTCGCTGACCTACCTATACGGCGTGGGCGTGAAAACGGCCCGCGAGTTGTGCCACAAGGCCGGCGTCAATCCGCACATGAGCGCGCGGGAGCTGAAGGAAGACGAATTGGGCCGGCTTGCCGCGCTGCTGGACAAGGACTACGTGGTCGAGGGCCACCTGCGGCGCCAGGTCAACCAGAACATCAGCCGCCTGCGGGACATCGGCTGTTATCGTGGATTGCGGCATCGGCGCGGACTGCCGGTCCGGGGCCAGCGGACGCGGACCAACGCGCGGACGCGCAAAGGGCCAAAAAAGACGGTTGCCGGAAAGAAGGGCGTCAAGGACCTGCACTAGGAATTGGGCTGGTCCTCGACTCGGTGGCCGCGGGCCGGGGACGCGGCAAGAGAATCCGGGCGAGACAATCACGCGACTGACAAGGAGCATAGCGAGCGGTGGCAAAAGGGAAACGACGCAAGACTCGTCGCAACGTGACGGTGGGCGTGGCCCATGTGAGGGCGACATTCAACAACACCACGGTGACGATCACGGACACCAAGGGCGATACGCTTTGCTGGGCGAGTGCGGGCACGGCGAGCTTTAAAGGCAGCCGCAAGAGCACGCCCTTCGCCGGTCAAATGGCCGCACAGCAGGCCGCCGAGAAGGCGATCAAGTTCGGCGTCAAGGAAGTGGACGTGAAGGTCAAGGGGCCGGGCAGCGGGCGCGAGAGCGCCATCACCGCCCTCCAGGCGGCCGGCCTGACGATCAAGTCCATTGAAGACGTCACGCCGTTGCCGCACAATGGCTGCCGCCCGAAAAAACGCCGCCGCGTGTGAGTCGGCCGAGCGCCACGCGGGGCCGGGCGCCTTGCCCGCTTCGGTGCGAGGGCCAGTCCGCCGGCGCTGCGGCGGGAAACAGAACAACGACAACTAAGTGTGGAAACACATCGATTGGGAGTAGAAGACAGGCATGGCGCGAAATACGGGACCGGTTTGTCGGATGTGCCGCCGCGAGGGGATGAAGTTGTTCCTCAAGGGCCTCCGGTGCGACACGGACAAGTGCGCTTTCGAGCGGCGGCAGACACCGCCGGGCATGCATACGTTTCGTCGTGGGAAATTGACCGACTACGGAATCCACCTCCGCGAAAAACAGAAGGTCAAGCACTTCTACGGCGTCTTGGAACGCCAGTTCCGCTGTTACTTCCAGCGGGCGGAGCGGACCAAGGGCAATACCGGCACGGTCTTGATGAGCCTCCTCGAGCGGCGCTTGGACAACATCGTCCACAGGCTCGGCTGGGGGCCGTCGCGAGCGCAAGCCCGGCAGATGATCTGCCACGGACACATTACCGTCAACGGTTCGCGAGTTGACATCGCCGGTTACGAGGTCCGCGTTGGTGACGTGATCGGGGTCAAACCACGCAAGAAGAGCACGGAGCTCGTCCAGGCGAACATGTCGGAATTCCAGCGTGAACTCCCGGATTTTCTCGTCCGGGTCGAGGGCGAGAGGCCCGAGGGGCACATCGTGCGGCTGCCCGAGGCTGAGGACGTGTCGATTCCCGTCGAGCCGAACTTGATCGTCGAGCTCTGCTCGAAGTAGTTGCGGGTGATCGTCGTTTCCGACGTTTTGAAATCATCGGAGGGTTCCCATGCGAATTCGATGGCGCGGCCTTGAGCTTCCCAGTCAAGTGACGTGCGACAAAAACACCCTGACGGCGACCTACGGCAAGTTCACCGCCGAACCGTTCGAGCGGGGGTTTGGGGCGAGCATCGGCAACAGCCTGCGTCGCGTGATGCTCTCGAGCCTCGAAGGCAGCGCGATCACGAGAATCCAACTGCACGGCGCTCAGCACGAATTCACCACGCTCCCCGGCGTCGTCGAGGACGTGACCGAGATCGTGCTCAACGTCAAGGCGCTGATCGTCAGGAACCACAGCCCGCAAACGCGCGTCCTCCGCCTCGAGCGGAACCAGCGCGGCGTGGTCACCGGCGCCCACGTCCAAACCGACAATTCCGTCGAGGTCATCAATAAGGACCATGTCCTGGCGACGTTGACCGACGACGTGCCGTTCGTGATGGAGATGGTCGTGGAGAACGGGCGCGGCTACGTGCCCGCAGCCGAGCAGATGGAGCAGGTGCAGGAAATCGGCACGATTCCCCTCGACGCCGCGTTCAGCCCCGTCGTCCGCGTCCGCTACGATGTCGAAGAGACCCGAGTCGGCCAAAAAACCAACTACGACAAGCTGACCTTCGAAATCTGGACCGACGGCTCGATCGGACCGGAGATGGCGCTCGTCGAGTCGGCCAAGATTCTCCGCAAGCATCTGAACCCCTTCGTCCAATACACGGAACTCGGAGGCAAGATCCACTCGGAAGTCAGGGCCTCCGGGACGATCGGGCTCGACCCGGCGACCGAGGCCAAGCTGTCGATGAGCCTGGCGGAGTTGAACCTGTCGGTCCGAGCGACGAATTGCCTGGAATCGGAGAATATCCGCACGGTCCGCGACCTGGTTTCCTGCGCCGAGGACCAGCTCCTGGAGGTCCGAAACTTCGGCGAGACGACCTTGAATGAAGTCCGCGAGAAGCTTGCCGATTTCGGCCTGCGGCTGGGCATGAGAGTGCCGTCCGCCCCGACGAACCTGCTCTGACAAAACGACCCCGCGCGGCCCGATTCGGACCACGCGTCGCATCCCCTTGGCGAAACGCCGCGGGGCCGCGTCCTGCAAAACACCTTTTTCAGATCGATCCAAGAACCATGCGACACCGAAACAAAGGCCGCAAGCTTGGCCGCAACCCCAGCCACCAAAGGGCCCTGCTGAGGAACCTGGCCTCGGCGTTGATCCTCACCGAGCGCGACGCCGAACACGACGAGAATGCCCCGAAGGTCAAGGGACGGATCGTGACCACCCTGCCCAAGGCGAAAGAGGTCCGCCCCCTCGTGGAAAAGTGCATTACCATCGCCCGCAAGAGCCTGCCGCATCAGGAAGCCGCCGATCGGCTCGACTGCCGCGCCGAGCGCGGCTCGGATACATGGCGCGCCTGGCGGAACAGCCCCGAGTGGCAGAACTGGAGCAAGGCCGTTGCGCCGGTGGTCGCCGCGCGCCGGCGAGCCCTCAAACTGCTTGGCGACAAGAAGGCCGTTGAGATTCTCTTCGAAGAATTGGGGCCGCGGTTCGCCGAGCGGCCGGGCGGTTACACGCGAATCCTGAAGTTGGCTACCCCCAGGCTCGGCGATGCCGGCGCCCAAGCGATCCTCGAGTTTGTCGGCGTCCGCGACCGCGTCCGCGAGAAGAGTCCAAGGCCCGCCTTCGAAGAGGAGGCCGTGCCCGATGAAGTCGCCACGAAAGAGCAGGCCGCCGGCGAGTCGCCCGATATGGTGGAAGAGACGGCCGAAGGCCAGCCTTCCTCCGAAGAGGCGGAACAGCAATAGCCGCCCAGCGCAAGCCGTTTGCGAATCACCCAAGGGGCGCCGCCCCTCGAAGGCGGCGCCCCTTGGTCCGTTCTTGGCCCAGCAGTCAGCGGGCAGGCATCAGGCGTCAGCTTTCGGCCGTCGCGCGCCGTCGTAACCCGAAGCGTAAGCGAGGCCAACTCGGGTTAGCCGCGCTTTCGCCACCCTGGGCGGCGCGGACAGCGCAGGCCGAGCCGGTGAGGTAGTCGGAAACCGAATGATCCGCCGGGCAAGCCGGCGGGATTCTGGGAGAGGTTGAGCCGGTGAGGTAGTCGGAAACCGAACGATCCGCCGGGCAAGCCGGCGGGATTCTGGGAGAGGTTGAGCCGGTGA
>JAMOAF010001155.1 GCA_023621895.1 Planctomycetota bacterium | reverse complement strand
GGCCTCGTACAGAAAGTACAGATGGTTCTGCCCCCGTACCCAACCGACCTTGACCCGCACGTCCAGGTTGGCCGGATCGCGTTTGTCGCCGAGCCCGACCACGGTTTCCCGCAATTGATCCGTGCCGATCGTGTAGGATTCCGGCACCTGGGACCAGTCGTCCGGATTGCCATCGATCCGCGGAATCTTGTCGGCAGGGAACTGAAAGATCTTGAACTCCACGTCAGGGCGAGCCAAACCGGCGTCGCCGCCGATCAGCGCGAGCAAGAAGAGCAGATTCTGCACGGCAAGTCCTCCAGAAAGCTGAGCTGAGATGGCCGGTCTCCTCGCCGCCGTTCGGGTCGAGGGCAGTACGCTTTATTTTCGCGGCCCACCGGGGCGCGAGGGGCTGAAAAGCGAATTCCCGGCAGTCGGCGCCGGCCGCACGGATACCAGGATCGCCGTGTCAGGAGCCTTGCCGGAGTAGAAGGCGACGTAGTGTGTGTCCCTGACCGCGGTGGCGTTCGCGTTGCCCGCGTCAATCGTGATCCGACTACCCGTGGCGACTGCCTCGGAAGCAGGCCAGTTGAGCGGATTGCCGAACACGCTGTCTGGATCAACGACTCGGCGCCAGAGAATTCCCCTGCCGCGCTGATAGTAATAGTTGCTCAGCAGACCCGTTTCGGCGTCGAGGATCAGGCTCGGCGTGGAGATCAGGACATCGCCGATGTTTGTTTGCGCGCGGGCCCACGTCGCACCGTAGTCAGATGACACCATCTGGAATTGAGAGCGGCCTCCCTGCTCTGTCCGTGCGACGACGAGAATCCTGCCATTGCCGAGGTAGACAGCGGCGGGCTCGGTCGGCCACTGAGGTTTGGTCAACTCGGACTCGATGGTGATCTGTGCCCAGGTTGCGCCGTTGTCACGGCTGGTCAGCGTGCCCCACGAGTGACTTGGGCCATCATCACCGTAGCTCCCCGCGAACCAGAGTGCCATCAGCCCGACCGTGGGGACCGAGAAGATGTCGGTGATCTGCACGGGCGCCACGGCAAGCTTCGGCGTCGCCACGAGCACGAACGTCACACCATCCGTGGTGCGGTAGAGGTCGTGAACACATTCTGATCCGTTCATCCGACGCACCCAGAGGAACATCGCCCCGTTGGAATCCAGCCCCTTTCCAACGGCGACCTCGCCGTAGCCCGCAGTGTTGGCGACAACCGTTTCCGGCGTCCACGTTTTTCCGTTGTCCGCGGATGTTCGTGCATAAACGGCGCGGGCGTCTTCAGCGATCGTGTGCGACGTGCCTCGGCTGTACACGCAGACCAGCTTTTCTCCGATCGCCTGAATCATCGGCCACGAGTTGTAGCCGCCCGCCTCCTGGACGACACGTGGCTCCGCGAGAGCGTACATTCCCGTGCATACCGCAGCCATGGTCACGGCAACAATGATCTTGTTCATACTCTTGACCCGACATTTCCCATAGACTGTGAGCCTGACGCCGATCCGGGCTCGGCACGTTGAACCATTTCAGCGCCGCGCCCCCATGCTCGATCCGTCTTCAAGACAGGGCGCCCTGGGGTGGCGATCAGCCCATCATGGCAGACAGCCCGCCCGCCGCAACAGATTGGCCGTAATCTGCTGCACGCGCGGATCCGGGCCGTGAGGCCGACTCCAATGGGACCACGGCAGCGTGTGCCCCGGCGGCATGCTCAGACCTTGGCACCAGAAGATCGTGGCGGCATTGAACACGTAGTTGCCCTTGGGACCGGGATAGATCGTCGCCGTCCAGGGCGAGGGATTCACACCCCCTTGAAACGCCGTGCCCCGGGCAACGATCTCCAAGCCGGGCAAATCGGCGGGCGGGTCGCCGTGATACTCCCAGCCGATCAGCCCCGGCACGCGGTCGCCCTGCTTCATGCCGGTGCCCGCGAAGATCCAATGCTCCGGCTTGACGCAGATCCAGTCGCCGCCGCCGTTGATCGGGCTGGAGTTGCGGGCGCCGATCAGGTAGCCTTCGTCGGGCCCGCGTTCGGGGAAGGGGCCGTGTTTTTGCAGGCGTTGTTCGATCCACTGGTTCTGGCCGCCATAGGGCCCGCCACGGAAGGTCACCCGGTTGGGCCGCCCATCGCTGCTGGGCTTCAGCGGGCTGACCCAGCACACGGCGTTGCCCGACAGGAACAACAGGTTCACGCCCCCATCGCGCATCTTCACCACGCTCTGGTACTGGCGGATGTCCCAGTATTCGTCGTGGCCGACGCTGAGGAATGCTTTGCACTTCAGCCCGCGATCGGGACGGATCATGTCGCTATTGGAGCAGTAGCTTACGTCGCAGCCCTGCTGCTCCAGCCAGTAAGCCATGGGAAACTCGAACGTCAGCCACGCGCCGGAACCGATCGAAAGCGGATCGTTGACGATTCCGGAGTATTGGGCCTCACGGCCATAAGGCCGATCGAAGCTCACGTCGGCCCAGGGGCCCTGGCCGCCCTTGGGATGGGTGTAGACGGACGACTTGTAGGGCCAACCGTTATAGGCCTGCCACGTGTTGTCACTGCACTGAAAGAGAATGTCAGCCGGGCGGTCGTCGCGCACGATGAACACCACGTAGCTTTGCCAATAAGGCTTGTCGTCCGCCTCCGGAAGCGTGGTGAGCCGGCCCAGATAGACGCCGCTAATCCAGTCGGCGGGGATGGTCAACTCGGCCGACGGCTCCCAGCGGCACTCGTGCATGGTCCGCTCGTCCGGCTCAGGAGTCGGCTGCGTCTTACCCTCCAGGGGGCCGAGTTTGGTCACCAGCCGTGCCCCGCGCCCGCCGTAGTAGCCCGTGCGGAAGATCTCGATCTGGAACTTCGACGCGGGCTGCGTGGAGACCATGATTTGCAGCTTCTCGCCGGCCGCCACGCTCTGCCTGGAGCAGTAGCCTTCGATGGCCAGGCAGCGGCACCCGTCGGGCTTGTCCACGCGGGTTCGCGTCAGCTGCCAGTCGGCCGCGCCCTCGCGGGCGTTCTCCTGCTGGATCACGTTTGGTCCGGTCGCCTGCTGATCTGCGGCAAGGCCGCCGCGTACGCCCAGCGCCCCGGAAACCGTTAGCGCCAACATGACGGCCGCGCCCATCAGCAGTTCACGCCGGGTGATCGAGTCTGGTTGCACTCTATTCATCGCACACCTCCTATCAGCAACGGTGGAACGGATCTCTAGCGCGTCGGACGGGGTGCGGTGGCGGGAGCCGATCGCGGCCGGCGCGGGGCTTTGGGGGCTGTGTCACTCGCGGCTCATTGTCGATCACCCGCCAGCTTACGGTCAAGGCCGCAACGCGTAGAGTCTGTGGGATTCTTCTCCGCTTCCCCTTGAATCACGAGTTTTTCCCGCTTAGACTCAGCCTTGTGGGAAATCTGGATTTTCCATCACTACCCCTTTCGCCATGCCAAATCGACCTGCGTGAATCGTGGAAAAAGCGGCTGTTATTCAGATAGCCGCGTGGGCTTGCCCCGCGGCGCGCCCGCGCTGCGGCACAACCCGTACGTAGCGAAGCGCGGGGCAAGCCCACGCGGCTATCACGCTCTCATGAATTCCTCCCGGAATCACGCAAGCTCATTTAGCCACGAAGATGCTTACCATTCTCATCGTGTCGGTCATGGTAGCCCTGGAGCCGTCCGTTGCGGCGGAGAAGGGTGATTTTCCCGGCCGTCCGGATTTCGTCGCGTCCAGGGACTTTTCCTGGACGTCGTTGAACGAGCCGGAAAACCTGTTCTGGCCGGCCTACTTCTGGTACTGGAACGGACCGCCCACGCCCGACGTGCTGCGGCAGCAGTTGGCCGACATGGCCGGGCACGAAGCGCGGAGCGTTTGCGTGGTCCCGATGCCGCACGAGTTCCGTCCCGTGACGATGAACACC
>JAMOAF010000391.1 GCA_023621895.1 Planctomycetota bacterium | reverse complement strand
GCTTTCGCGATCCTCTTCCGCGCCGCGGGTCACGTCGTTGCGATGGGCATGGGCGCCGAACATGGGTGAGCTTCCCAGGGTGTCAAGTCTTTGCCCTTACCCTCGATTTCGCGGTCAATTTACAGGGCTTTCTCAATCGAACCGATTTCGTCCCCTGTCTTCCGGAGTCGTTGTAAGGCTTTTTTATAATCTTGGCTGTCTTGCGAGGGCAGTTGTTTCTCCAGTCGTTCGGCCTCCATCCGCAGTTGCCTCAGTCTTTCTTGTTTTTCTTGCTGAATGCGCGCCTTGACTTGACGAAGGTGTGTGATGAACTCCCGCAGTTCTTCCTCGGTTGAAAAGTCGGGGCGAGTGGGGAAGCCGCAGGGAACATCATACAATGACAACGCGAGCATCACGACGGCCCCCATTTGGGGCGGATACGAGGCAGATCGAACCGCCGCGGGCTGGCATGTTCGAGTAGATTTCGCGTCACTGCGGCCTACGGTGTCCCTCGTCGCCGTCCACCCGCAGCACGCGAGCCTGGACAGTCCGCCCCCGGTTGTCGGTGAACGTGCGGTACTCCCCCTTCTCGCTGCCCCCCTGACACGAGCAAGCCGCGGGCAAGGAAATTGCCAAACACACCACCGCGCACGCGACACATCGAATGTCACGAAACACGATGACTCTCTCCTTCAATTTCCGGTTCCTGAAAGTACACTCGATTTCCAGGACGGCGGCAGGACCGGCCGCCACCATTCGGCGGGCAGCCAGAGTTGAATATCACTGTTGGCGCCTAAACGGCCTCCGGCACAACATACGGCTTGCGGTAAATCCTCGTCAGCATGGCATTCGCTTCCGGGTCGCCCGCGAACGTCTCCCGGGCGCCGATGAACTTCAGCGAGCGGCCGAGGCGGTAGGAGATGTTGGCCAGGTGGCAAAGCGATGTCGAGAGGTGGCCTTCGTGGATGTCGCAATGCATGTCGTCGTTCTTCCCGGAGCGAACCGCCTCCAGGAAATTCGCCCAGTGATCGGCGCGCTCGCGCTCGGCCGACTTGGATTGCGCGAAGGGCTGCCTTTCCCGCTTGCGGAAGGCTTTCCAGGAATTGCCGCTGATTTCGAGCCAGCCCTCGGCGCCGTAGAAGATGTTGCCGACTTCCTGGCCCGCGCTTCCCTCCTGGTTGGTGTAGCGACCGCGCGTCTCCATCTCGATGATCTTGCCGTCGGCGTAGGTGTAGGCGGCCGTCTGCGTGTTGGGCGTCTCCTGCGTCGTCTTGTCGTGGCCGTACGTCTCGACGCCGCCGTAAACCATCGTGCCGGGAGTCTTTCCCTCGTCCTGCGTAAAGCCGAATATCCCCCCCGTCGAATAGACGGCGACCGGGTGCTCGTTTTTCTTCATGCCCCAGCGCGCGATATCGAGCTGGTGCGGGCCGGTGTTGCCCGTGTCGCCGTTGCCGGTGTCCCAATACCAGTGCCAGTTGTAGTGACTGCGTTTTGCGTTGTAGGGGCGCAGCGGCGCGGGGCCGAGCCAGCGGTCGTAGTGGAACGTGGCCGGCGGCGAGCTATCCTTGGCCATGCCATAGGAATCGCGTGCCTTGAAGCAAAGCGCTCGGGCCATGTAGAGCTCGCCGATGCCGCCGCCGTGCAGAAACGCAATCGCCTCGCGGACATTCGCGGCGGAGCGGTTGTTCAGACCGACCTGCATGCGCCGACCATATTTGCGCCAGGCTTCGACCATTTTGCGGCCTTCCCAGATGTTGTGGGACGCGGGCTTTTCAACGTAAACGTGTTTGCCCGCCTGGCTCGCCCAGATGGCGGCCAGCGCGTGCCAGTGATTCGGGGTGACGATGGAAACGGCATGAATCTCCTTGTCGTCGAGAATCACGCGGAGGTCCCAGTTGGCGGCCGGCTTCACGCCCGACTTCTCCTCAACGAGTTTCAGGGCGGGCGCGAACAGCGCCTCGTCGGTGTCGCAGATGGCGCGGACCTCGACGTTGTGGCTTTCCTTGAGCGTGCACCAACTTGCCAGATGGACGGTGCCCTGGTTCCGCACGCCGATCACGGCGACGTGAATCCGCTCGTTGGCGCCGGCGATGGCCGCATAAGACTTGGCGCTCAGTCCCACTCCTCCGATCGTGATGCCCGCGGCGCCGATCACGCTCGCTTTGATGAACTCTCGCCGATTGTGGTTGTTCGTGTTCATAGGGTGCTCGCATTCGCAAGGTTAAAGGACTTGGCGGCCTCGACGCGCTAAAACGAACATTTCTGGAATCTTACTCGACCTGCGCCTTCTTCGCCACGATTGTATCGGCCGGCGGAGCCAGTGAGGCTTGCAGGCCGCCGCCGTGGCCCGTATAGAAGACCCGCCCGTTCGAGGCGGTCGCACCAATGCACTCGCTCGGGTCCAGGCGCGGACCCGTGCTGAGCAGCTTGACGTCCTGCGGGTTGCTCAGGTCGATGACATCCAGGTTCGGGCCGAGCAGATACCTGCCCGTCAAAGTCAATCGCGAGCACCTGTATCCGTTGATCTCAAACGTCGCCAGGGTCTTGCCCGTCTGCTTGTCCAGCAGGAAGTTCTTGCTGCCGTGGGTGTGGACAAAGAGGAACGCCGGAGCGATAGCCACGACGTGGATCGACGTGGGCAGCGGCTCGGACCGCCACACGAGCGAGCCGTCCTTGGCATCGAGGCACGAGACGTGGGGGCGGCCCGTCTCGGCGTCTGCACAGTACCCGCCAAGATAGAGGCGCCCTAGAGCGCCGGAGATCGTGCAGCCGGAACGGATCGACTGCTCGGTCGAAAGCCAGATGCTCCGGCCGCTGGGCGGCTCGATCGCGGCGGTGATGCCGTGGAGACCGGGCGAGACCGCGCGGCGCTCGGCGGCGTAGCCGAAAAAGCACGAGTAGTACAACGTATCGCCGATCAGGCAGATCCCCGCTTCGTCGCCGCCGGAGCCGAATTCCGAAAAGTCGCGGGCCCACGCTTCCTTGCCCGTCGCCAGGTCGTAGGCCCGCAGCATCGGATGGTGGCTGGGGGGATAGGAGTTCACCCCGCCGTGGTCCCACAGCCACCGGACTTTCTCCTCTGCCGGTGTGTCGTCGTCGTAGCGGCCGGTGCCGAACATGTAGATCGCCAGGTTGCGGTACACGACCGGCGGCATCTGCCGACCCCAACTGGGCGAGCCGGTAAACGGGGCCTCCCAGAGCAGCTCGCCGGTGGCCGCGTCCAGGCAGCGGAGCCGGCAGACCGTGCGCCCGGCTTGCGCGACGAGCACGCGCTCCTCGTGGTACAAGGGCGTCGTGTAACAGATATGGACCCCGGGAAAGTACCGCCGCCACAACTGCCGGCCCGTCGCCTGCTCTACGGCAAACACCTGGCCTTCGGCCGTGTGCGTGTACATCCGCCCGCCGCCGCAACTGGAGAAATGCTTGGCCGACCCTTCAAAGCGGCGTATCCAATCCACGCGCAGGGGAAGCTGCAACTGCTCGGGACTTGCGGCGGTGTTGCCCCAATCGGCAAAGCTGGTGAAGCGATCGTACTTCGGATCGGCCCATTTGCCGGCCAGCGGCGTGCGGACCTTCCACAGCTTGAGATTCTCGGTCGGCAGGGGCGCATTGCCACCCGAACCCAGGATGTACAGGTAGCCGTCCTCGCAGCCGAAATAGATGCGACCGTCGCACACGGCGGCCGGCGCCGAAATGGCCTTTCCAAAAGGCGTCTTGAATGACCATGCCTCGCCGCCCGCCAGCGGCGCCGCGTAAAGCGCGCCGTCCAGGCCGCCGTAGACGACCTTATCCCGCAGCAGGATCGGCGAGGAGATCGCCGGATAACATCCCGGATACGCCAGCGGCTCCTGGCCGGGCGAGTGCCGGCACAACCCGAAACCCTCTTCCGGCCGACAACGGTAGACGTCTTGACCGCGAAGACTGACCGAAGAGAAGCTCAGCAGCCCGCCTTCCGTGCTGGTCTTCGTCCCCGGCACGTAGTCCACTCCTGCTTTGGCGCTCGCGAAGGCCCTGTCGATCATCCCGACAAGTTCGCCGGCCGGCTTGTCGCTGCGACTGATCGCCGTCTCGAAGTCGGTGTCGCGGCCGCGGAGGATTTCGACCTGGCCGCCGTTGTCGAGCCAGTGCGATTGCCGGTAGACCGCGCCGTCCGCGCCGATGCTCAGGCCGAAGGTCGCGGTATGCGGCCTGTGAAGCCGATGAAGCCTCGCAGCGGGACCGTCATCCGCCAGCCAGACGATCGAGCCGCCCGCCGGAATAACCAGCGTGTTGCCATCCAGGGCGATGTCACGGGAGCACAAGAACTGCTCCTTGCCGGTCACCCGCCCTTTGAGGTGCTCGGCCCAGGCTGCGCCGCTCCAGCGGTCACCGCTAAAACCAAGCTGCTCCTTGACGAAGTCCCAGGTCCAGCAGACCTCGCCGCCTGGCGTAAGCGCGTACACCTGGGACCCCAGCGTCGCGAAGTAGACCCGATCCTTGCCGACCACGGGGCAACTGAAGATCGGCTCGCCGCAGTCGATCTCCTTGACGATCTTTCCACTCGCGGCATCGACGACATAGTACACCCCGGCCGTTGTGCCGAAGTGGAGGTAGCCTCCGCAGAGGGCCGGTGATGAGACGTTGCTGCAATTCCTCGGGCCGCCCCGCGCCTTGACGCGCCAGACGACGCGGAGCGTGTTGGTATCCGCGCAGAAGGCCACTCCGGAGCCATCGACCACGTACACCCGGCCTGCGGCGACCACGGGCGAGGTGAACACGGCGTCCGTCAAGGGAATCGCCCCCACGAGCCCGAGCGGCACGGCAAGCTCCCTCTCGGGCACGTTGCCCGAGTGCCGGCTATCGAACTTCAATTGGGGCCAAGTCTCTCCCGCCAAAGCATGGGGTGCGCAGAGAAGGAGCACAATCGCCATCACACCCAAAGTCACTGTTGAAAGCTGCCGCATCTGGCGCGCCTCCTGGTTTGGAATAATGACTTGACGGAATGGCAGCGAGCGGGGCGCGGAGCCTTCTGAGGAACCTCGCCTCTCGGTCGTTTCTCACTCCGCCGCCCGCACCTCAACCGTAGCCCCGCGCCCGCCGCTGGCAATCACGCGGTCAGTCCAGCGATCGGTCGTTCGGGCGGGGGCGGCGGCCGGGACCCAGGGGCGGACTGAACGCAGCGGGGCCAGATGGCGGACGATCGTCGCGTCGTCGACGCCACCGCGGTCGTCCAGCGGCCCGGAACCGAACTTCGATCGCGCCGGATCGCCCTTGGAGGCCGTGGCCACACGGGACATCCAATCCCACGGCACTGCCATGACTTTGACGTGGCGGCCCAGAGAAGTCAAGCCGGTTGGCGCCCAAAGAAACCTTCCCTTTTCGAGGCGCCCAATTGGCCTGTCACAGCCCTGCCTTTAGCGTCACGTTGGCGTCCACATAGCGTTCCGTTGCCACGTCATTTACAGCGTTTCCGGTCGACGTCAGCATCAGCTTTCGGTCGCCGTCGGCCGAGAAGTGCAGCCCGATGCCGCGCGGTGTCCCCTTCCCGCGGATCGCGTTGCCCGTCACGACAGCCACGCCCGTGCCGTAGTTGACCGTGATCGCCACGTAGCGGTAACTGGACTTCGTCTCCGTCTCCTGTTGGAAATTGAAGATGCGGTTGTGCGCGATCGTCGACGCAGCTTCTCCCTGAACGGATGCGAAGATCCCGTGCCAAGTCCCGGGTTTGTCGCTTTCTCCAAACCCTTCGATGTAGTTGTCGGCGATCGAGGTCGCAAAGAGCCGGGCCGCGTAGATCGCGTTCTGCGGTACGCCGTAGATGTGGTTGCGCTCCACGTACCAGCCGGCCGCAGGTTAACACGCATTTCTTCGCCATTTGTGACGTACCCGTTCCGCCGCCCGTCCTCCCTCCACGAAGGTCGGTTCGCGGACGTGGGCGTCCAACTCGATCGCCTCGCCGTGAACCACCGCCCACGCCCGCAGGTCTGAGTTGAACGAATGTTTCCACGACATCACTTCAATGCCGAAGCCCGCGCGGTGCAAGTCCTCCAAGGCCGGTAGGAGTCCTTCTCCACATTCGCTTCCCTTGGCCACCTTCTCGAATCTCCCTATCCGTGTTCATCCGTGCCCTCAGTTCTTTCTTCCTTCTCTCTTTCGCGTGATTCGTGTCATTCGTGGTTCAGACATTTCTTCCCTGCCGCTCTTCCCTGCCGCCAGCCCAAAACCTGATCCAAGCCCCCTTTCTCTTCTGTCCCCGTCCCGCCTGCTCCTCAGTCCGCTGCCCACAACCCCATATCGCCACCGATTCCGCACGTGTTCAAAAAAACCCTTCCAAAATAGTACCCATCTTATATACTTCTGTACATTTTCGCCCCACCCCACCGAATCCCGAACCCAGTCCCGCACCACCACTCCCTCACCGGATTCTCAACTCAGCACCCCAGTCTTGAAACCGTCTCCAATCGGCCCGGTATCCCAACAGGCCGCCGCAACCCAACGCACCGTTGCGTCGGGCATTTTTATTCCTCGGATTCGATGTACCCCCAATCTCTTTCCCATCATCTTCCCCACCCCTTCCTTCCCCCATTTGCGCCTTTGCGTGAGGCATCCCCCTCCACCCACTATCCCCCCACCGTCAGCGGCTGCGGAATCTCCAGGTAATGGCTCCACATGCTCGGCTGCGCCGGTGCGGCCGGGCATTCCGGCGACTGGCTAAGCGAGGCGAGGCTCGCAGGGGTTACCAATCCCGTCGGATGGCCGCGGTCGACGATCACCACCAGGTCGCAATCGTTTTCCGCGAAATACGCCATCAGCCGCTCGAAACTCGCGTCTTCGGGAAACGCCTCCACGTCGCGGGCCATCACCTCGCCGACCGCGCGTTTCGCCTCCGCCGGCAGAATCTCCGACACGGCTTCGGAGGAGATCGTGCCGGCCAGCCTCCCCGACTCGTCGACGACGACCAGGCTCCCGAGACGCGTCTGCCGGAACAGCGCGGCGGCCGATTCAATCGTGTCGCCGGCGCGGATCGCCATCGTGCAGGGGACCATCACGTCGCCGGCCACGGTTCGCTCGAAGAGCTTACCGGGCGCCGCCAGCTCCTTCCAGACGGCCGTCTCTTCGGCGAACTGGCCGTGTCGCGCAACCACGTCGTGCCCCGACGCCTTGGCCGATTGCAGCGCCTGTTCGGCCATCGCCAGAAGCGATCCGGCCGGATTGGTGAAACGGTTCACCCCGGCGACTCCAATGCTGAGAGTGATGCGAATTTCGGCATCCTCGGCCAGCGGCCGTTCGGCAACCTTGGCTCGGACCAGCTCCGCCCACGAGGCGGCCTCGGCCACCGAAGCGCCCGGTAGGAGCACGCAGAAACGCCCCTTGCCGAAATGCGCGATCTCGGCCCGGCGGTTGTCGCAGAGCCTCCCCAGAACCGTTCCGAGCTGGTGCAAGATGCCGTTTTCCACCTCTTTTCCCCATTTTCGGCCGATGAACTGGAGAAAGTCGGCATCGATCATCACGCAACCAAGCTGCCCGCTTCCCGAGGCTTTCGAGTCGGCGGCCGACTGGAGCCGATCGTGAAAGGCCGCGGAGCTGAGCAGTCCGGTGATCGGGTCGCGGTACCGCTGCCGCCGCGCGCGGCGTTGGAACTCGACGGCCCTGACGCCCGCCCGCAGCCGCATCAAGACCTCTCCGTAGACGATTGGCTTGGCGAGGAAGTCGTCGGCGCCGGCCTCCATGGCCTCGGCCAGGCGGCCCATCGAGGCCTCGGCAACGAGCATCAGAATCTGGAGCCGGTCCGCCCGATCGTTCCCGGAGACCGTCCGGGAGAATGCCAGGGCTTTGGCAAAATCCGGGTCGGAATCGACGATCACCAGGTCGGCGGCCGCCGCTTCGGCGATTTCCGCGGCCCGTTGATAATCCGCCACCTGGACGGTTTCGTACCCAAACGTCGTCAGGAAGCGCGACACGTGCCGCAGCAACCCCCGATCATCCGATACAATCAGAACATTCATCGCCTTGACCTCGCGCGCCGCCGCCGGCCAGCGCTGCTGGCAGCCATCGGCAAGCCCCGTTTTTAAGCTTGGCTATAAGGAAACAACTCGGATTTAGTGAAATCAACTAGCGAAAGTCTAGGTCAAACGCCGCCATCTGCGCCCCCTTGCCCCGAGCGAGAGTAAACGGTGCTATGCTTCTTTTGGCGAGAGCCAAGCGAGTCGCAAGCCTGCGCGAGGACTGTCCGACTCTCTTGTGGCGGGCATGGTCGCTTGACGAGAGAAACGCGCCCGCCGCGGCAACGGGGCCGTTTCGCTCGGGCTGGGCCGGCCTCGTTCACCCCATTGGCGCAACGGGAAGCATCCCCCTGGTCGGATTGCGAACATGAGAACGCAAGTAATCGACGGAGCGGCAACGGCGAGCCCGCGGCTGGAGCGGGTTGCGGCGACCGGAGAGTTGGAACGCACCCTGCTCGAGACACTCCCCTTGACGATCGGCAGGAACGGCGATTGCGACCTGCAAATCGAGTCGCCCAAGGTATCCCGAGAGCACGCCGTGATTACCGAGGGCAAACGCGGCCTGCACATCCGCGACCTTGGCAGCACCAACGGCACGTCGCTCAACGGCCAACGGATCGAGGAAGCCGACCTGGCCGACGGCGACATCGTCGTGATTGCCGACATCCAGTTCACGTTCTACGCCGGCCGCTCCGCCGGGCGGCGCGACACGGTCACGATGCCGATCGGCGAGGGCGGCGGCAATCCCGCCGCCGCAACCCCCCGGAGACTGGTCCGGCAGATTCGCCGGGCCCATGAAATGCTCACCCACCGCGGCGTCCGTTGCCGCGTCGGGCCGATCATCGACCTGGCGAGCAATCGCGTGTTCGGATTCCAAGCCGGCGATCCCTGCGATGACCCGGCCGCCGGCGGCGGCGTCGAGGCGATTCTCGCCACCGATTGCCGGCTCGCGGAACACCTCTGCTACTTGAACCGATTGATCGTTGCCGAGGAGTCGCTGCACTACGCCGAGCCAACGAACCTGTTTGTCCGCCTGCACCAGTCGGAGATCGGCGGCCAAGGGCTGGCCGAGTCTCTCGAAAGCCTTGCGGAGATTCTCCGCGGCCGCCACCAATTGGTCGTCAGCGTTCCGGCGGCCCTGGTCGGCGTCACGTCGTACTTTGCCCAGATCCGCCGGCGATTATCGGAAATCGGCGCACTGGTGGCCTACGACCAGTTCGAGGCCAACCCGGCCCAGTTGCGGCAATGGCCGACCGAGCCTCCCGAATTTGTCAAGCTGGCGCCGTTGCTGGTCTGCGGGATTGGCGGCGACCAGCAGCGCCGGCGACTCGTTTCGTCGCTGGTGAAAACCGCCGCCGACCTGCGAATCAAGCTGGTCGCCTCGGGAATTCGAGACCGCGAAGATGTCGAGATTTGCCGCGCTCTCGGCGCTTCGCTGGCCGACGGTCCCGTGTTCGGAACCAACCGGCTCGACTCCGCCTTCAGCGCGCCGCCGGGGGACATGGAACCTGCCGGAATCGGAACCTAGCGATTTCAGAAAACCAGAACCTTCCAGTGCGCCAGCCGTGTCACCTCTCAAGCCACAAACCAGCCAGACGATTGCCGGCTACCGACTGATCGAGCGGATCGGGGCGGGCGGCTATGGCGAGGTCTGGAAGGCCGAAGCGCCCGGCGGCCTGGAGAAGGCGGTCAAACTGATCTACGGTTATCTCGACGATCAGCGCGCCGCCTGCGAGCTCAAGGCGCTCCAGCGGATCAAGGAGGCCCGCCATCCCTTCCTCCTCTCGGTCGAGCGGATCGAGGTCATCGACGGCCAGTTGGTAGTCGTCACCGAGCTGGCCGACATGAGCCTCAAGGACCGGTTCGAAAACTGCCGGGCTGCCGGCCGGCCCGGCATCCCGCGGCAAGAACTGCTCGTCTACATGGGCGACGCGGCCGACGCCCTGGACTACATGCGGGAAAGCCACGGGCTGCAACACCTCGACGTCAAGCCGGAGAATCTGCTGATCACCAGCGGCCGCGTCAAGGTCGCCGATTTCGGTCTGGTCAAAAGCATCCGCGACGAGCACGTCTCGCTGCTCGGCGGCCTGACTCCGCAATACGCCCCACCGGAATTGTTCGACGGCAGCCCGAGCCTCTCCAGCGACCAGTATAGCCTGGCAATCGTCTACCAGGAAATGCTCACCGGCACGCCCCCCTTCCCCGGCCGCACCGCGGCCCAACTCGCCAGCCAACACCTGCACAGCCAGCCGCAATTGCTCTCGCTCAAGGCGCCGGATCGAGAAGTGATCGCCCGAGCGCTTTCGAAACAGCCCTCGGCGCGGTTCGCCAGCAGCCGGCAGATGGTCGACGCCCTCCGCGCCGGAGATCGCGGCCAGGAGGCTGCAAGCCTCGGCGTGCCGGTCGAAAAGCCCCCGCCAGACGCCGCCGGCGACACCAATTCCATCCGCGACCAGCAGACGCAACCGGCGGAGAGCCGCGCGGCGATGCCGGACGCGGATGGGCTTGTCCCCCCGCGCCGCGAGCCGACCGTGATCATCGGCAGGCAGCCGGCGCCGCTGCCGGGCGAATTCGAGCCGTGCATCCCGCAATTGTGGGAGATTCCTCCTCCCGCCGAACCGGTCAACCTCGATCCAATCGAGATGCCGGACGGTGATGGGGCAATCGCCCCGGCGCTGGTTCTCGGGATCGGCGGCACGGCGGCCGCCGCGATGCGAAGCCTGCGGGGGAGGATTCTCCGCGACAAGGACTCCTACGCCAAGGCAAACCTCGAACTCCTCCTGCTCGACACCGACCCGCAGACGATCGAATCCGCCTGCGGCCGCCGAGCGGCCGACGCCCTGGAATTCCGCGAAACGCTGTTGATGCCGCTGCGCCCCTCGGTGGAGTACCGGGAAAACTCGGCCGAGCATCTCCGCTGGTTGAGCCGGCGATGGCTCTATAACATTCCGCGCTCACTCCGGACCCAAGGAAGGCGCCCCTTGGGACGGCTCGCCTTCGCCGATCACGCGGGCAGCGCCGCCAAGCGAATCCGCCAGGCCCTCTCGGCGCTCTGCGCGGCCGCCGCCGGCCGCAGCAACCATGATCAAGCCCACGCGTGGCAAACGCCCGTCCGCGTGTTCATCGTCGCCTCGATCACCGGAGGGACCGGAAGCGGAATCGTCCTGGACACCGGCTACCTCGTCCGCCAGATCATGGGAGAACTCGGATTGTCTCCCCAGAACCTTTGCGGCATCCTGACCCATTCCACCGATAGCAATCCCGAACAGCAGGAACTCGGCGTCGCCAACATGGTCGCCTGCCTCAGCGAGCTCGATCACTTCGCAGTCTCGGGCTATCCGGGCGATGAAGCCTGCGGGTTGGCGCCTTCGCGGCAGCCGGCCTTCGAGCACACCTACCTGGCGCACCTCGGCGACAACCTCGACCAGGCGGCTCACGCCGCTGCCGCCGACCGGCTCGCCGAGTACCTCTACTTGAACATCGCCAGCCCCGCGAGCCGGTTCTTCGACCAGGCGCGGTTGGAGCAATCATCCACCAGCCGCTCGCAGCCCGGCGTCGCCTTGCGGACCTTCGGCATTACCCAGTTCGATCCGCACCATAACGAGATCACCTCGGTCTCGGTCCGGCGGGTCAGCCAGGCGGTCGTCCAGCGCTGGCTGGGAGGAGCCGGCTTCTTCAAGCGCCAGCCGGTCGAGGAATACCTGGCAGCCCAGTTTCCCGAACTGCGGCGGCTGGCGGACGCCGCTGCCGGCGCCCGGAGGAGGAGGAAGGACAAGACGCCGCCATCGCAACACGGCCGGGGAATGCAGGACCTGCTCGATCCGGAAAGCCTCTACGCTGCAATTACTTCGACTCTGCACCGGCAACTCGGCCACGACTCCGCCCGGTATTGCCTCCGCCTGGTCAAGCAGGCCAGGGCCGCCAAGGAAACGAGCCGCAAGCCGGGGTTTCTCGCGCAACTGGAACGCTGCATCACGCCGCGGCGGCGGCCGGGTGAGGAAGCGGACAGCCCCCCTTCGGACCTGGAACACGCGTTGGCCGACGAGGCGGACCGGCTGGCGCAGGCGACAACCGAGGCAATCCACTTCAGCGTGGCGCAATTGCTCGGCCATCCCGAAGCGCGGATCACCGCGGCGCAGCACCTTGTCCAATGGCTCTGTGATCGGCTTCGCCAGTTTGAGCGGGCGACCAGCGCCGAGTTGACGGAGATCGACAATCGGCTCGCGGCCATGGAGGCAATCCTGCCGGAGGCGGTGACCAGCAGTCGCCGGAGGCTCTGCCTCCGCCGCCGGCCGCAGACAGCGTATGACAATACATGGCTCGGCTATTGCCGCCTGCGGATGCGGATGGCGCTGGTGCAAACGGTCGGCCGCTTTCTTCGCCGCGCCAATACCAACCTCTCGGAGATCAAGGATCAGTTGAGCCTCGTGCGGCACTCCTTCGAGCGGTTGGCGGAGCAGTTCGACGCCCAAGGAGAGGAGGCCGCAACCGGGCGGACGCCGACCGGCGATGAGGCCGGCGTGCTCTCGCAAGCCACCGGCATGCTGCTGGAAATCCGCATGCCCGGCTTGATCGAGAAACTCGATCAAAGCGTCGGCGACGGGATGATCGAATCGGCGGCGGCCCGTCTTCACGATGACAAGCAGGCCTGCGTCCACCGTTTTGCGCGAACGCTCCAGGCCAAGGCTTGGGCCGTGATCGCCGAAGCCTTGGAAGAGCTCGATCTGGCCAATCGGCTGTTTGCCGAGGACGAGGCGATCGGCAGGGTGAGCGACTGCCTGCTCGACGCCGCTCCCTGTTTGCCGCAAATCGGCGGACAAAAACGGCTGCTGGTCGTCTGCCCGAGAAAGACCAAACCGGAACTTGCCCGCGAGGGCTTGAAAGATTGCGAGCGGGGGCAGTTTTCGCTGGTCCAGGCCGGGGAAAGCGAGTTGGCGTTCTGCTATGAACTTCAGGGCCTTCCGCTGCCGGCGATCGTTGCCCAGCTTGCGCAGAATCGGCCGAATTGCGTGATGGCTGCCAGCCGCCTGCACACCCGCATTGACGTTGCCTGGCCGGCGCGGATGTTTGCCGCGGACCACTCCTGAGACTCCCGCCTGGGAGGCGCCCGGCACGTCGCGCGGCAACCGGAAACCGCCGCGCAGCCCGCCCGAACGCCCTCAGGCGACGCATTCGGCCGCCTCTTCGGAGCGTTGCCCTTCGGAGCGTTGCCCTTCGGAGCGTTGCCCTTCGGAGCGTTGCCCTTCGGAGCGTTGCCCTTCGGAGCGTTGCTCGCCCGGCAGGTCCACTTCCGGTTTGCGCTGGAAGTACGCCCCCAGATCGTCGAGGATCGAATAGACGACGGGAACGGCCACGAGCGTGAGAACGAGCGACAGCGTTTGACCACCGACGGCCAGGACCGCGATCGAGCGGCGCTCCTCGGCGCCCGGCCCCGTTGCCAGCAACAACGGGAGCATCCCGGCCACGAACGCAATCGTGGTCATCAGGATCGGGCGCAGCCGATCGCGGTTGGCCAGGAGGATTGCGTCCAGCCGAGCCATGCCCTTCTCCCGCAGTTGGTTGGTATGATCCACCTGCAAAATCGACGCCTTCTTGATCAGGCCGAAGAGCACGAGAATCCCGAGCGCGGAATAGAGGTTGAGGGATTCGCCGCCCAGCCAGAGACTGATCAGCCCGAACGGCACCGCCAGCGGGAGCGAGAAGAGGATTGTCAGCGGGTGGACGAGGTGCTCGAACTGGGCCGCCAGCACGATGTACATGAAAATGAACGACAGCACGAAGGTCCAGCCGAAATCGCGCAGCGTGCGCTCGAGTTCGCGGCCGCGCCCGAGAACCCGCGTGCTGTAGCTGGCCGGCATCCGGAGTTCGGCGGCTGCTTCGCGAATCGCGTCGATGCGATCACCGAGTGCGAAGCCGGGAGCGATGTTCGCGCGGAATGCGGCCATCCGCTGGCGATCCAACCGATCGATGCGAGCGGCGTTGCTGCTGGTCTGGAAATGGACCACGTTGTCCAATCGCGTCAACCCCGAGGCGGCTGACTGCGCGGCAGCCGGATCGTTGTCGTGACTGGTGTCCCGGCGTAATTGCGGCGAGCGCGCCCGGACATAAAGTTGCGAGATGTCTTCCTGGCTTTTGCGGTCGAATCCGACGAGCCGCAGCTCCACGTCGTAGACGTCGTCGAGCGCCGGGTCGCGGTAGCGCGAGACGCGATCGTCCCCGCCGATGGCCACGCGGAGCGTTTGCGCGATTTCCTCGACATCGACCCCGAGGTTGGCCGCGCGCTCGCGGTCGATCTCGACGAGCAATTCCGGCTTGTTCAGCCGCAGCGTGGTGTCCGCATCGACAATGCCGGGGATTTGCCCGACGGGCGCGCCGGCGGCATCCTGCTTGCCCTGCTTGCCGGAAGGCGGCGTTGCCTGGAGTTCCGCCGGCTGGCACCTCCGCCGCAACTCCTCGGAGTACTTGGCCAGCTCGTCGAGGTCGGGGCCCATGATGGCGAAATCGATATCGACCGGCGCGCCTTGCCTGAGCGATGTCTGATTGCGGACGGAGATTCGCAGGTCCGGATACTTCGCCAGGCGCTGGCGGATCTCCTGCATCTTTTCGCGCTGCGAGAAATTGCCGGCGAATGCGGCCCCGGGGCGCCCGGCCAGCGCATCCCGCCACAGCCGCCGGAGAGAAAACACGCGCCGCTCCATTTCAGTCAGCCGGATGTAGATCGAGGCCGCGTTGATCCGCGATGTGCCGATCGTCGTTAGAACCGTGGTGATGCCCTGCACCTGCCGCAGCTCGGATTCGACCGTCTCCAGCGTCGCTTGCATCGTGCGCATCGTGGCGCCCTCCGGCGCGGTGACGCTGACCTCGAACTCCCCCTCGTCGACATTCGTCGGGATGTAATCCTTGCTGACCATGCGGTACAGCGGGACGTTCGACGCGATCACCGCCAGGGAGATCAGCAGCACGAGCCAGCGGTGCCGCATGGAGACGCGCAGGCATGCGCCGTAGCCGACTTCGATCCAGTGGTACATGCCGCGGCGCGAGGTGGCCATGCCCCCCGCGGCGCGGACCGGCCGCAGCAGGCGCGAACACATCATCGGAGTCAGGGAGAAGCTCACGATCATCGAGACGAGAACCGCCACGGTGGCCGTCAGGCCGAACTCGAACAGCATTCTGCCGGCCACGCTGGAAATGAACGACACCGGCAGAAAGACAATCACCAGCGACAGGGTGATGGCCAGCACTGCCAGGCCGATTTCCTTGGTGCCGATGATCGCCGCTTGCATCGGGGACGCGCCGCGCTCCTCGATCCAGTGGAAGATGTTCTCCAGGACCACGATCGCATCGTCGATGACCACGCCGACCATCAGCACCAGGGCCAGCATCGTCACGTTGTTGAGCGTGAAGTCCATCACGCGCATCATGGCGAACGTGGCGACGAGCGACGTGGGAATGGCGATCGCCGCGATCAACGTCGACCGCCACGACCGCATGAAGAGCAGCACCACGCCGCTGGCCAGGATGCTTCCCACGATCAGGTGCTTCTGGATTTCGTCGAGCGCGGCGCGGATGTAGCGGGACTGGTCTCGCACAACCTCCAGCGAGACGTCGCCAGGCAGCACCTTGCGGCACCGATCGAGCCGCTCCTTGACGGCGCGGATCACCTCGACCGTATTCGCCCCCGACTGGCGTTGGACCTCCAGCACCACCGCCGGCTGCCCGTTGTAGCGCGCCAGACTGCGGACTTCCTTCGTGGTGTCGACGGCTTTTCCCAGATCGCGGAGTCGGACGGGCGCGCCCTCGACGGTCGCCACCACCAGGTCCGCGAAGGAGTGCGGATCGGTGAAACGTCCCAGCGTGCGGAGATTCAACTCGCGAGCCCCCGCATCGACCCGCCCGCCGGGAATCTCCGCGTTCTGGCGCTCCAGCGCTTCGCGGACCTGGATGATCGACAGGCCGTAGGCCGCCAGCCGCCGCGCCTCGATCTGGATCTGCACGGCACGGTCCGCTGCGCCGGCAATCGCCACCTGGCCGACCCCGCGCGCCGACTCGATGATGTTCTTGACATCCCGATCCGCCATCACGTAAAGTTCGCGGCGGTCCCGCTGGCCGGCAATTGCCAGACTCATCACCGGCGAGGCATCCACGTCCTGCTTGCGGATCACCGGCGGATCGGTGCCCGGCGGCAGGAGATTGAGCACGCTGTTGATCGCGTCGCGCACGTCCTGCGTGGCCACGTCGATGTCCCGGTCGATCTCGAACGTCAAGATCAGCATCGACACCCCGTCGCTGGAAACGGACCGCAGCTCATCGATGCCTTCCACCGTGGCGACGGCGTCTTCGAGGCGTTGCGTGATCTCCGTCTCGATCTCTTGGGGGGCCGCTCCCCGGTACGTGGTGCGCACGTAGACGCCGGGCAGGTCCATCCGCGGAAAACGATCCACGCCCAATTGCAGATAGGATGCCGCCCCAGCGACGACCATGGCCGCGATCAGCATCATCGCGAACACGGGCCGCTCCACACAGACTTTAGCCAGCCACTGCACGCAGTTCGCCTCCCCTGATCGGCGCCGGTCCAAACGAAAACGCTTCTTGGGAGCCCATTTCGCGGCACGCAGCCGGCTCCGCTGGGCGGCTCCGGCCGCCGCCACGCGCCGCTCACAGCCTTTTGGTCACTTCGACCGGGCCTGCTTGTTTCGGAATGTCCTCCACGACAACAACGTCGCCGACCGAGAGCCCGCCGAGGATTTCGACGGACTCGTCGCTCTGCCGTCCCATCTCGACGGGCTGCTCCGCCGCTTCGCCGCCCGAGACGCGCCACACCTTTTCAACCCCGGCAAATTCGCGCACGGCCGCTCGCGGCACGGCCAGCGTCCGCGCATCGGGGTCCACGTGGATGTCGGCCTCGGCAAACAGGCCCCGGCGAAGCTGCGGCTCGGGCCCGCCGGGCCCGGCCTGGCCCGGCGACTCGCTGGCCGCGTGCTCCACGGCCTCGACGGTCAGCGAACGATTGCTCGCTTCCACCGAGGGGCTGATGCGGGCGACCACCGCCTCCAACGGGCGCGGCTCCCCTTCAATATGAATGCTCACCCGCTGGCCCAATCGCACGGCAGCCGCCTCGCGTTCCGGAACGCTGGCCCGAAATCGCCAGGGATTGACTTTGACAAGAGCGACGACCGGATCGCCGACTTGCACATAAGCGCCCGGCACGACGTACCGTTGTTCGACTACCCCCGCGAACGGCGCGCGGATTTCGGCGTCCTTCAATGCCTGGCGCGCCAACCCCAACTCGGCGCGCCTCGCGCCAAGCAGCGCAATCGACTCGGCCACGCCATAGAGCGCCGACTCGTAACGCGCCGCGGCCACGTCCACCAGGGATTTGCGCTGCTGGACTTCTTCGGCGGTGATCGCCGTTTCACGCTCCAAAGCCTTGGCGCGATCCCAATTGTCCCGAGCTGCGTCCCAAAGCGCCTTCTCCTGGACAACCGACGGCGCCTTCGAGGGATCGTAGTTCGACTCGTCCGCGCTCTTGTCCAGGCCCAAGACCGCGCGGACTTGTTCCAGTTGCGACTCAGCCTGCTCGACCCGCAACTTGAGCTCTTCTGTCTCGAGCCGGGCCAACACGTCGCCTTCCCGCACTTCTGAACCGAGATCCACCGGGTTCTGGTCCGCGCCCAAGCCGAGCGACTCGATTCGCCCCGCCACCTTGGCCCCCACGATCACGCGCTGGTCGCACAGAAGGCTGCCTTGAATGCGAAACGTGCGCGGCCAGTTGACCATCCGCGCTCCGGCGACCACGACTCGGCTAATAGGCCGGCGATCGCCGGCCGGCACCGCCGAACCGGCTCGGTCCGTATCGTCGGAACGGTTCAAACAACCGCCCGCCAACGCCGCGAACAGCAGGTAGAACGGCAACAGCACCGCCGGTCGCCATCGAATCTTCACGTGAATCTTGCGCTGCATGGAACGTGGCACGACAGCCGATCAATTGACGCGAACCACGCAGCGACGGGCGGTCGATCCGTGGTCCAACACGGCAAGCTACATTCCAGCATAGTCTGCCGGCCCACCCCGCGTATATAGGCGCAACGCACCGCCGAGTCGCTTGCAGGGAATTGTTCCACAGCGGGGCTTCCTGTGCCAACCAAAAGAGGGGATGGCGGCTAAGCAGAGTTGCTCCGAGCCTTGCCACCGGCGCCGTTATGGCTTTCGCGCTGCATCCAGAGCGCGATGACTTACGGCGACGCGAACCCGCTGGAAGGGCAAGCCTCAGCATCCGAAGGCCTGCCCCCTTGCATCGAAATGCGAGAAACGAAACCTGTGCGGGCCCTTCAGCGTGTCGAACGCCCGTCGACGAACAGGCCAAGGGCTCCCTGCACCTGGCCTCAGTTCCAGCCGTCGTTCTTCCGACCGGACTTCCGCTGCTCCGCGGCCGTCAGCTTGTCGCCAATTTGAGAATCTTGGCGATGTCTTCTCGAGAGCACCCTAGGCTCGCAAGACGAACGACCTCTTTTTCACGAGGAGTAAGGCCGGATGCCATAATCGTATGCCCCATAGGAAGTGGTTGATGTGGAAATTTCGGCATTCTATTTTAGTTGATATGGCGCAAAGCACAAGCCAGTGGAACTTTACCCCACGCCCAAAAAAAACAGGTTGCCAACTCAAACCAATTATAGACCACAAATCTAGCCCCGGCGAGGGGACTCACCCTGCTCGAAGAACGGGGCCGAATGCCCACGCGGCTCAACGAGCCAGTGCCACAACCGGCACCTTTGGCTCTGAGAACCATGAAAACGGCTAGCGATGTATCCGGGCTCACGCAGAACGCATGGGGAGGAAAAGGCAGCAATTCGCGGCCTTTCGCGATCAGTTCCAACCGTCGTTGCTGCGGCCGGACCTCTTCTGCTCGACGGCGGTCAGCTTGTCCTTCATGTCGGTGATCTTGAGCTTGATCGCCAGACGCGTCAGCAGGGTTACCTTGTCCGTTCCCAACTTGGCCATTGCCCGGGCTTTGTGGCTGACCACGGTGCTGGGGACGAGTTTGAGGATCTTGCCGATCTCTACGGAAGTGCACCCCAGGCTGGCAAGGCGGACAACTTCCTTTTCCCGAGGTGTAAGTTCTGAGGCCATCGTTTCTGCCCCTGCCAGAATCCAGAAATGTGAAAGATTCAGGGTTCTATTTTACTTAACGTCACGCGACACACAACCGATTGGCAATCGGCACTTCTTTTGGTATATTAGATGCACCGCAGCTAACCACTCAAATTAGGCATCCCATACCACCCTCTCGCGGGGATGGATCGTAGCCGCTCGTCGCCGGGCGAATATCTACCGGCGTGAACCTCAATAATGCGGATTGCAGCCTTTCAAGCTGCGGGGGGGGTGTACTACCTATTGCCGACCAGTGCGGCGCAAATCGAGGTTCATGGCCCCCGCGCGCAGCAGTTGAATTGCCGAGATATCGCCGCCGAGTTGCTTCAGTCTGAATTAGAAAATAGGTAGACTAAAGCCCGAAATCGAATCGCCGAGCCAGTCTGCGCTGCCGGCAGTCCAAAGCCAGCCCCAGGATGAGGGGGTTGGCTGATTGGTCGAAGATTGCCATCGATCGCGGATGTCGTGGTGTTCAAGCCGGATTATGGGACAAGCCGCATGAAACCGGCCGTTGATTTTGCCATCTTGTTTTCGGGCTGGGCTGGAACGCCGGCCAGCCGGCCGAGGCCCAGACCCGTCCGGCCGAAATTTTTCCTGCCGCGGTCGATTGGCTGCGTTTTGGCACTCATTTCATGCATGGCGAATGTGTCGCTGGCCGCCGACGTCGAGATTCCCGTGGATCAGCCCCACCAGACGGCGGCCATCGACAACCCGGGACCGCCGGTGGTCCCGGCAGTCTATGTCGTAGGCCAACCGGACCGCACGGCGCTGCCGGTTCGCAAGACCAAGGGTTTGACCCTCGACGGGGTCCGACTGACCGAGACATTGCTCAGCGAGAGCGTATTGATCTTGCGGCCCGACGGGACGGGCAGTTGGGGATATCATGCCGGATTCGATATCTTCCGTGAGCCGGACTTCCGCCACGGCCGGCGGATCGACCCGCGGAGCCTCGTCGAATACGACAAATGGCGCTACGATCCGCTGGAGCCCGTGACTGTCATTGGCGGAGACATCAACCTGCTGCGGCTCTGCTACAACCGTGCGCACCGGCCCGCTCGTTACGAGATCGCGTTTCCCGCGCCGATCACGATCCGCTGGTTGCGGATCGCCTCGAATTGCGACGGACTGGGCAAGCCGGGCGTTGCGGTCCGCGCCCGGCTGCACGCCGATGAGCAGCGAAAGCAGTTGATCGCCGAACGGATGATCGGCCCCGAGCAAGCGACGAAGCATTTTCCGGTGGTCTTCGACGATCTCGGCCAGAGCCGCATCTACCTGGAATTGTCGGCCGACGCCCCACAAGGAGCGGCGGTCGACCTGTACTACACGTTTTTCGAGGCGCAGCTCGACACCCGAGGTCTGAAACTGCCGCGGCTCGGCACGGGCGAGAACCGACTGACGCTGACCAGCGACCCTGACGGATCGCATCGAGCCCGCGTCGTGCTGCGCTGGACCGAGCGTCCGGCGGCCGAGCGCGTGTGGGAAGACTTCGAGGACGGGCCCCGGTGGAGCGGCTGCACGCTGGTAATGGGCGGGCCGGAGAGCGGCCTGGCTTTCACGGGCGAGCGTTTCGCGCGAGCTACTTTTCCTGCCGATGGGCGCGACTATAGCCTGAACCGCTCGCTGCCTTCGCGGGACCTGACCGCGTACAACCGCCTGGGGATCGCCAGCCGCGCCGTGCGCGACGCGCCGATGCGCGCGATTCTGTTCGGCATCAAGAACGCGGATACCGGCTACCAATACGTCCGCCCGCGGCCTGAGACTCGGTGGAATTTTCAGACTTTCGACATCAGCGATTTCCGGCGCGACAACGTGGTCGCCATGAACTTCTATTGGACGGCGCTGCCCGGCTTCAACCGCGCCGATGATCCCTGCGTCTACGACATCGACAGCATCTGCCTCTGGCACGAGGAACCGGCGGCAGCCGCGGCTGGCGAGTTGCCGGCAAGGATCGCCAATTACGTGTCTCCCGTGCCCGACGCGCCGCCGCGCGAGCGTCCGATCCCAGCGGTCCAAGAATGGTTTCCGATGGGCTTCTACGACGGCATCTGCGGCCGCTCGACCAGGGAGTGCGAGTGGTTGTTCGACCAGATGCGCAAGCTGCACATGAACGCCGTGTACGTTTCCAACGGCAACCCGGAGGGTCTGGAACGCATTCTGCCTCTGGCCGAACGGCGCGGCATCCGCCTGATCTACCAGGGGAGCGGCGAGGGGACGATGTACTACGAGCACCTGGCGACCGCGGCGGCCCGGCAGCGGTCGCTCGAGCAGGTGATCCTGCCCCACGCTCGCCAGTGGCTGCCACGGTTTCGCGATTACTGGAGTCTCGCTGCGTGGAGCTTGACGGAGGAGATCGGGCCGGAGTTGTCCGGCGAGTTGCCGCCGTATTACGAGTTGGTGCGCGAGTTGGCGCCGAACCATCCGCCGACCGTCTTGCACAACAACCTGGCAGCGGCGACTCGCGACTTGGAGACGAACAAGCCGTTGGTTGTGACTTGCGATTTCTATCCGTTTTTCTGGTCGCCCCGCAGCGGGCCGTCGAATCCGGGCCGGTCGGTGCCGTATTACCGCGGCCGCGTCAGCAGCTTCTACCGGGCCTGCCGCGAGCACGGGGCGAGCCTCTGGATGATGCCCCAGGCCTGGGGCACGGCGGAATCGGCGCCGCTCGATCCGCCCGACTACGGCTACCGGACGGGCATGAGGACGCCCGAGCCCGGCGAGATCAAATTGCAGGGCTGGGTGGCAATCGCCGAAGGCGCAACGGGCATCCTGTTCTACGCCGCCGAAGCCCGGCAGCCGGAGGAGCATCAATTGTGGGACCGGGACTGGACGGAGACGGCCAATACGCGCGCCGCGGCCGAGTTGTTCGGCCGCATCGGACGGGTGGCGCCGCTGTTGTGCCGCCTCGAACGCGACTACCGCGAGGAAGGCTTTGTCCAGTGCTCCAATCCGCGAGTTCTCGCGCACAGTTTCGTCAAGCGGAAGGGGCATCCCGGCAACGCCCGCTACATCGTCCTCGCGTCGCTCGACGGCTTTGGCCCCCAATCGCTGGACCTGTCAATCACGGGCAGCGGCCGGGTCCATGACATGATCGACCGGAAAGACATCACCGCCAGCCCGGCGCACCTGGAACTGGCGGCGGGCGAAGGCCGCCTGCTGTTCGTCGGGAGCCGGCCGGACCTGGACCAGGACCGTGCGATGATCGAAGAACGCCAGGGCGTTTTGGACGAGGGCGGAGTCTCCCCGAGCGGGCGCAATCATTGACAGGGACCTGAACCACGTAGCGCAACCGGAGCCTGCCCGATGCCGGAAACCAGCAGCCATGTTGACCGTAAGCGCGGCACACTCCTGGGTCTGGCCGTTGGCGATGCCCTCGGCGCCGCCATCGAATTCAAGCTTGCCGGCGCCTTCTGGGGCGAATCGGGAATCCCGCGGCAGTGGCTGGAAGGATTGGCCCGGCGGGAGATGATTGAAGATGCGCTTGCCGGATTGGGGGCGCGGAAACGATAGCAGAACCGCCGCTGGCGCCGTCTGGCATGGTCTTCACTTGGCTCTAAATGAGCTTGCGTGATTCACGGAAAAAGCAGCTGTTATTCAGATAGCCGCGTGGGCTTGCCCCGCGCTTCGTTACGTACGGGTTGTGCCGCAGCGCAGGCGCGCCGTGCGGGGCAAGCCGAAAGCGGCTATCACGCTCTCATGAATTCCTCCCTAAAATCACGCAAGCTCATTTAGCCGGCGCCGGCTTGGGCTTGATGAAGACCACGTCCGCCTGCTGGACCCATCCCGACCTCAAGTCGACCCGGAACCAGCCTTCGCCGTTTTTCTCGTGGAAACGGGTGGGCGAGCGCCTGCCGAACTCCTTCAGATCGTATTGCGCCCACGACTTTCCCATGTCCGTGGAGACGATGAAGCCCGTCGCCAACGGCGAGGCGGGCGCGCAATGCGAGGCCAGGATCACGCCGTCCTCGATGATCATGTTTCCGGATTCGACCTCCGGATTGAACAGCAGGGCGTGCTTCTCGGGTTTGGTCAGATCGGCGGGATCGCAGCAGAAGATGCCGCGATCATACGGCTTGGGGCCGTTCGCGTCGCTGATCCAGTAGACTTTCCCGTCGACGAAGTTGATGCCTCCGCACTTGTACCGCGAGTTGGAAACGTCTGAAACGAGGACCTTCCAATCCCATTTGTCCTTCTGCGCGTCGTAGACGCCTTTCAGCCAGTGGCACTCATGCCCCAAGCCGCGCGTCCCGTCGCCCGTGCAGGAGTAAAACGCATTCTCGGCCGGGTTGTAGGCCACCGTGTGGACGTGCCGGGCCAGAACCGGGTTGCCGGGCTCGCCCAGCAGCGTCCCGTCCTTGCCGCCGCCGGGCGATCCGTTGTCCGAGAAGAAGGGATTCTGCCCGAAGGTGTAGGCGATCTTCACCGTGCGGCCGCTGTCCGTGGAATAGTAGATGTTGACCGGGGTCGCGCCGCCGATGACGTTGCAGTAGTTGCCCCAGACCATCATCTCCGCTCCGTTCACATCCCAGGAGACAACGCCCGGAAGCGTGTGGAAGTACCAGCCGGGCAGGTCCGGGTTCTTGGGCGTGTGCGGGATGTAATCCGAGCCGTCCTTGGCCTTGACCGTAATCTGCCGGTAAGTCTTCAGGTTGTCGGTGCTCAGATAGAGCTTCGCGCCCGTGGCGAAAAGGATGTTGCCGTTGTTCAAAATGTGGCTGAAGTCGATCAGCCGGGCGGCGGGAAACGCGGCACTGTGGGGCCAGGTGTGCCCGTTGTCTTCCGATAGGAAGATCTTCCCGTCCGCGTATGCGAACGCCTTGTTCCCGCGCTGCGAGTCAATATACATCCCGGCCGGCTGCGCGCGATACCAGAAACGGTCCGTCTCACCGGCGATCGGCCCGGCGGCAACCGGGTCGGCGCTTCGCCCCACCGCGCCGGAAAATAACATCCCGCCGGCGGCTGCCGCCGAGGCGCCCAGGAACCGGCGCCGAGTTGTCTGTTCTCGTGTCATCAGGTCAACCCTTTCGTTTG
>JAMOAF010000204.1 GCA_023621895.1 Planctomycetota bacterium | reverse complement strand
GCCGGGGTTTCTCTCGTTGATCGAGGCCAGACGGCCGGACCTTCTCCTGGTCGATGCAAGACTACCTGATGGCATGGCGGTCAAAGTCACGCACTTCGTGCTCAACCGGGTTGGCCGCGCGAAAGTCCTTCTCCTCGGCTCGCTGGAATGCCGAGACGTCCTGTTTGAGTGCATTGGGGCGGGAGCCCAAGGATGCGTTCTGGAGGATTCCACCCTTGCGGAACTCCAGGGAGCGCTGGAGAGAATCTACCACGGCGAGCCGTACTGTTCTTCCTTCTTGCTGCACTCGATGCTCCAGCATCTTTCCGAGGCTGCTTGCCAGCCTCGCTGGCTGGACGGAGCCCGTGCGATCAAGTTGACATTCCGGGAGCAGGAGATACTCCAACTGGTTTCGCAGCACCTGAGCAATAAAGAGATTGCCAAGCGGCTCTTGATCTCGGTGTACACCGTAAAAAACCACGTGCACAACATCGTGGAGAAGCTCCAGGTTGAGAGCCGCTACGAAGCGGTCGAGTATGCACGGCAGCGAAACTGGATATCCCCCTTCCCGTCGCGCTGATTTCCGGCTCGATTGTGCTTGGGGCGCCGGCTCGGAACACCCGCGCAGCACGGTTATTCGGGTAGTCGCTGCGCGGCCCCCCCAGGTGGTGGACCAGCCAAGCCTCGCGTTGCGGAAAATATTTGAAATCTCGCCAAGAATTCGTTAGAGTAACTAGGTTGGGGGGAGCTTTTAAGATCGCTTGCCCGCTGCCGCGGGGGCAGGGTCCAAAAGTCATGCAGGCGTTCCCACACGGCTCCGGAAGTCGGCAGTTCCGATGGCAGTCTCTTCGGGTTATTGGTGTGATCAGCGCTTGATCGTCACGGTCGATGGCCCGGACGGCTGCCGCTCGATCACGCTCAACAGGCCTTTCGCCCGCATCGGCGGCAGCGCTCCGGCGGAGGTTGTCTTGCCGGGGGGGATTGTCCCACGCCGGTGGCTCTACCTGCACGGTTCAACGCACGGTGTGTTCTGGCTGAAATTGCCCCGTTCGTCCCCGGGGGAAAAACACACCCACGGCTGGCTCGACGCCGGCCAGTGGCTCGCCTGCGGCTCCTGCCGCGTGGGAGCCCAGTTGACGGGCAGCGGCGCCGACCTGAGACCGGGCCCCGATTGGCTCAGTGAAGGAAGCGCCCAGCCGCCGCATCCGGTCATCGTGCTGTCAACCGACGGCCAGGTGATCGACCGGCAGACTCTTACGCGGCGCTTGACGATCGTCGGTCGGCACTCGCCCGCAGCCGTGCAAATCGCCAATCGCTCCGTGTCGAATTGCCACTGTGCCCTGTTTGTCGATGCGGGGCAGTTGTGGGTCGTTGACCTGTTAAGCAGCAACGGCACGAGGCTTTCCGGCGCCCCGATCGAATCGGCCAGGCTATCGGAAGGGGAGACCCTGAGGCTCGGGCGAATCGACCTGACCTTCGACGGATTCTCAATCGGCGAGGAGCGCTCGGCGATATTCGAGACGCTCGTTGAAGCGGACAAGAACGACGATCTGATAGGAAGTGCTGCGAACCTCGAGAACCGGCTGGCGAGGCTTGAAGCGCAGAAAGGGGAACTCTTGGCCCTGCGGGCGCAGTGGCGGCGGGAGCAAGACCGCCGGGAAGCAGCGATGGCGAAGCGGCTGTCGGAACTGGAGGCCAGCCGAGCCGCGCTGGATGCCAGGTGGCTGGAGTTCGAACAGCGGCAATCGAGTTTACAGCAGGAATTGGCGGCCCAGAAGCAACAGTGGGAAGAGCAGTGTATCGCCTGGCGCAAACGGCAAGAGGCCGCCGAGCAGCAACTCGCCGCGGAACGCCAGCAGCTTGACGCAGAGCGTCGTTCGTGGCGCGCGGAGCAGGGACGAGCCGCCTCGCAGCAGGCCGAATTACTCGCAGACCAGGATGCGTGCGATGCCGCGGACAGCCAGCTTGCCGCCGCCGGTTTGACGGCTGGGCCGGCAGCCCTGGGGGAATCCGCATTTGACGGGCGAGTCGCCGGCCTTGACCTGCTTTGCGCTCCGGCGGCCGTCGATTATCCGCCGCAACCCGGCTCAGCGGAGCAGGCAATCGCGCCAGCCGGGGCCAACGGCGATGCCGAGCGATTGGATGATCAAGTGCGGATCCGAGAAGCGTTGGCGGCCTTTCATCGGCGGAAGCAAGGCGGAATCTTGTCGCCCCTCCTGCGGCTACTCCGGCGCGGCGAGGTTTAGGCCGGCTCATTGTCGTAGCGGCTATTTCTTAGCCGAGGTTTTCGCGGTCATTTGCACGCCGACCAGTCCGCCCACGATGAAACCGGCCACGAACACGGCGAACAGCAGGAGCGAGCCCGGGAAGCCAAATCGGAACAGCAGAAACTTGACCTCAAAGCTCTGCGTGTTCTGAAAAACGAAGATCAAGGCCACGGCAGCCAGGATCAGGATCGCAATCAGTTTCACTTTGCCCATCACGGCCTCCGCTACTCCAAAATTTCCACGTTGTCGAGCAGCACCCGATCGGTGGCATCGCCGCTGAAGGTGAGCTTGATGTTGTCAAGCACATCCCCGTCGAGACTCGGGCCGCTCATCCCCCACCCAATCCGGGCCGCGACGGCTCGAAACTCGACCGTTTGCCACTGGCCGGGCTTCAACGATCCGATCTTGTAGCGGCAGTTGTCCTGGTTCTTCTTCGAGCAGATCAACGCCTGCACGTCGCTGGCGTTGCCGCGCGGCTTAAGGGTGTGTTTGCCTCGTGCCGCTTCCTCACTGCGCCGGCGAGTAGTCCGTGGCTTTCATAAAAACGGACTTGACGCCGTCGGTGACGGTCAACGGGCCGCCGGCCTTGTCTTCGGACGCCTTGCGCGCCGCGATCCAGTCGGGGTCGGCGCGAAACGCGTCAAAGGCGGCTTTGGCCGCCTCGACGCTCGGATGCGTCACGATGTAAACAAGCGTCTCTCCCGCGCCGGGCTGGCCTTCCCGCGGGCACCAGTAACCGAAGCTGGTGATGCCGTGCTTCGCGAACAGTTTCACCGTGTGGTCGCGGAAGCGGGCGTTCAGATTTGCCAGGTTGCCAGGCGAGGCGGTATAGGTCCGCAGCTCAAACACCCGCTTGCCTCCGGCCGCCGGCTTGACCGGGGGCGAGTAGTCGGTCAGACCGAGCACGACCGACTCGATCTTGTCCACGATCTTGCCCGCAGACTCGCTCCGCTCGCGCACCCGCTTCCAATCGGCGTCGGCAAAGAACGCCTTCCATGCCTGCTGGCGGGCTTCCTCGCTCGGAAACGCCAGCAGGTACACCAGCTTGTTCTCGGGATTGTCGATCGGCGTCCAGTAGCCGATGCTGGTCAAGCCGTGCTTCTCGAACAGCTTGATCGTGTGGTCGCGGAAGCGGGCGTGGAGATCATCGAGCCGTCCCGGCGGCGCGTAGTAGGTGCGCAGTTCAAACACGGTCTTGTCCTGTTCCGCTGCAACGGCAGAACCGGCCAGCGCCAGCGCGGCGGTTGCCGCCAGAATCCTCTTGGCCACCATGGTCTTGCTCCTGGAGTGAGGTAAGCACAGAATTAGTCTCGACCGTTGGCGTGCCGAAAGGGCAAGCCAAGCCGCTTACGACTTTACCATGCCGGCAAGCCCCTGCGTAGTCCTTGTGGGGAGAACACGGCCATTTGCCTTGAAAGGACCGTTGCCATGAAGTGCCGATTTGCCGCCCTCTGCCTGTTGTGGATCGGATCCGCGCCGGCCCTGTCGGACGAGCCGGTCCAGTGGTGGAATCCCGAGTGGCGGCTGCGGACGACCGTGGAGCGCCCGGCGCCCTATGGCAACGAGCTTGCCAGGCCGGTCGAAGTGGCTGTTGATTTCGCGCGGCTGCTCGAAAAGGCCGGCTTGCCGGGCAAGTTCG
>JAMOAF010000754.1 GCA_023621895.1 Planctomycetota bacterium | reverse complement strand
GGAGCTTGGGAACCAGGGGAAAAGTAGTCGTTATGCGCGCATCAGGCGATTGACCAATCCGCCGAGCATTTCATCCTGGGTCTGCATCATTTTGAGATTGGATTCGAGTACCCGCGAAGCCTCGATCATGCTGACCATTTCGGTGGTTGGCTCGACGCTCGAACCTTCGAGGTAGCCGGGAGCGAGGTTGCGATCGGTGGTTGCCAAGGGGACGGGATCGGCCAACGGGCGAAAGAGGTTTTCACCCATGCGGACCAGGTCGCCGTACGACTGCGGCTTGACCAGGGCAAGATGGGTCAGCCCGCCGGCTTGGCGAACGGCGCCGGACTCGGTCAGTTCCCACGGGGCTTGCTGGTCGAGGACGATCGGGGCATAGGAATCGTCGACCACGGCGTATTGGCGGCCACCGTATTGGGTGACCAGCTCACCTTGGGCGGTAACATGGAAACTCCCTGCCCGAGTGAGGAAAAGCTCGTTGTCGCGGCTGACGACGAAGAACCCTTCGTTGCGCAAGGCGGCGTCGGTCGCCACCCCGGTGTGCTTCAGAGGGCCCGGGGCGAAATCGGTGCGGGTCTCGAGGACTCGGATTCCGCCGCCCAGGTCGTTGATTGTGCCCGAGGCGGGATCGGCCGCGCCATTTTCGATCTCTTCGGCATATCGCGACTGGAAGATCGCCAGCTCGCGCTTGAAACCGGTCGTGTCGACATTGGCAAGGTTGTGGGCAATGACTTCCAGTCGGGTGGCTTGGGCATGGGCCCCTTCGGCCGACATGTAAAGTCCGTATGGCATGAATCGCCTCTTCAGGCTGGGAACGAGCGCGCCGCCCTGCATATGTCGGCTCTTGCCGCCTCCCGCCGATCGGAGCGGCAGGGCGGCGGTAGAACCTTGCCGCGATGCGAAAGCAACGGCCGTGCCAACCGCCTCTCGCGTCGTCAAGAAGAGCCGCGGATCAGGAGATAAGTCCTTGTAGCGCAGTGACTTAAATTCCGTGACGGGAGAATCTCGGAGACTCGCTCCAGAGACGGCAGATCGGCGGCAACCGGCAGGAATCGCCGGTCGGAAGGCAGCATTGACCGATTCGTGAAACCCAACGGCCGGCCGCCTTGCTCTTTTAGAACGTTCAGTCTTCTTGGGGCGCCTTGGGCGCTGCCTCGGCCGGGCTATCGAGGGCGTTTTCCGCGGTCGCGGTTGCCTCTGCGGAGGCTTCGGGAACTGGCTGGCCGGTTGTCATCCGCCGCAACTGCTTTGGCGGTACGACGACGCCGCAACTGACAATGAACTGGATCGCCTCGTCGAACGTGATGTTCAGGTCGATGGCCTCGCTCTTCTTGATTGTCAGTGCAAAACCGGTCATCGGCATGGGCGAGGTCGGGATCAGGACGGCGAGGACCGGTTCGTTGGCGGCCGCCTCGATATCGACCATGCTCTCGCTGGTGACCAGTGCCAGCGACCAGATTCCTCGCCGCGGCCATTCGACGGCAACGACTCGGGAATACTCGATTTCACGCTCGCTGAGGACGAAATCGCTGACCTGCTTGACAGCCCCGTAAACATTCCGCACCAGGGGAACCCGATCGATGCCACGTTCGAAGAGCGTCCAAAAAATCCACCCCAGCCGAACAGCCACGAACTTGCCGAGCAGGTAGAGAATCAGAATGAAGAGCGAGAGGACGCACGGAATGGCGTAGACGGGCTTGACGCCGATATAGTCCGTCGTCAGCGAGATCACCGGCGCGGCCAGATTTTCGTAGACAAATCTGCCCGCCCAGATGAAGATTCCGATCGTCAGCAGGGGCGGAAGGGCAACGCCCAGGCCGCGCAGGACGGCTGTGCGAAAAGGGTGGAACGACGTGGGTTTCTCGTCTTTCCCGCGCTTCATCTGTCAGCCTTCCGAGCAGTCATTCTGTGCCTCGAACCGACGCGCGGCCGGCCGGTCATCCTTGTCCGGCGCGACCGGCGACCACGACAGCCACGCTGGCCGCACCGGCCTTCTTCAAGGTCTTGGCTACCTCATTACAGGTCGCGCCCGTCGTGAGCACGTCGTCCACGACGACAATTCTGGCGTCCCTTAAACCGTAGCCTTTGCCAACGCGGAAGGCGCCGCGAACGTTCTGAAAACGTTGACGTGAACTTAAGTCCTTTTGAGGAAAAGTGTTGCGCGTTCTGGCCACCAGCCCCGGCACAACCGGAACGTCCAAAATGCGGCCGATTTCCGTTGCCAGCAGCTCGGCGCTGTTGGTTCCACGCCACATCCGCCGCCTCCAAAACATCGGAACCGGCACAACGCCGTCGGGCTCGAAAGCGCGGATTTGTTCGCCCCTGCGGGCCGCCATCAGCCCTGCCACGGCGGCAGACAAGGGCTCTCCCCGCGGTCGCTTCATCGTCAGAATCGCCTCCCGCAATGCGCCTCGATACGGCCCGAGCGGCATTACCGCATCGAACTCGAGCCGCGCCGATTGGCACTCTCCACACGAGGCGGCGTCACCCCGACTCGCCGCGCGCCATGCTCCACACCGCCGGCAACTTGCCTCGCCGGAAGCGGTTAGTCGCTCCGCGCAATCCGTGCAAAGCAAGATCGGAAAGGACGCTGCCAGATCGACGGTGCATCGCACGCAGCGAGGCGGGAACAACACGTCCACCGCCGACCGTGTGAGCCGGCCCACGGCTCGTGACAAGCGATCACGGATGCTGATCACGGAGAGACTTCCCGTGCAATGTTTCGAGCACACGCTTTGAGTGAATTTCGCCACCCCATTCTGCCCGCAAGAGCCGCGTTGTGGCAAGGGCTTCCGCTCGAAAACGACCCGGTAGGGTGGTGCAGAGCGGGCCAACCCGGTGTCGTTGGAATCGCTGGCGACGTCGCTGGGCGCCGGATGACTCCGCGCAGCCAATCGATCCGCGCCGCCCCACCGAAAGCCAACCACACGGCGACCCGACGGGCGGTAGGGTGGTGCAGAGCGGGCCAACCCGGTGTCGTCGAAATCGCTGACGACGTCGCTGGGCGCCGGATGACTCCGCGCAGCCAATCGATCCGCGCCGCCCCGCTCGAAAGCCAACCACACGGCGACCCGACGGGTAGAAACGCCCCTCCTGCGAGCGGGCGGGATGATGCATCTTGACTCGAACTGCCGGGCTGTCCTATGCTGCCGTCCTGGATTTCCACCCTGCCGCTGTTTCCCGCAAGCTGTTGCCTGACCGGTCGGATAGTGGCCCCTCGGCCCGGCAACCTGCCAAGACACGTGCGAATCGCCCCCCCGTAGTGGGGTGCGAGTCACTGGACGATGAATTGACCATGCGGATCATCGATCGTTACATGCTGCGGCAGTTTCTCTCCACGTTTTTCATCTGTTTTTTCAGCCTTTTGGGGCTGTTTGTGGTTTTCGACGTCTTTACGAACCTCGAAGAGTTCCTTCGTTACGGGAAAACGTATGGCAGCGTGCTCGGCTTGATCGGGTCTCACTACGGTTATCGGGCATTGCTGTTTTTTGATCGAACGGCGGGGCTGATTGCCCTGGTTGCGTCGATGTTCACGGTCACGTGGATCCAGCGCCACAACGAGTTGACGGCCCTAATGGCGGCGGGGATCGCCCGGACAAGGGTGGCCGTGCCGGTGATCAGCGCGGCGATCGCTGTTGCCGGCCTTGCGGCGGCCAGCCGCGAATTGGTCATTCCGCGCTTTCGCGAGCCGCTTTCCCGCCGCCCACAGGACATCCTGGGCAACGTCGGCCAACCCCTGTTGCCGATGCACGACAACGCGACCGAAATCCTCTTTCGCGGCGAACAGACTTTCAGCGACAAGCAGCGGATCAGCAAGCCCGACTTCCACTTGCCAACCCCCTCGCCGCTCGACCGCTACGGCCAGCACCTGATCGCGGAGAGTGCCTACTACCTCGCGCCGACGGCGGATCATCCGGGGGGGTATCTGCTGCGGGGGATCTCGAAGCCGGCCGATCTGGCCGGCAAAGAGTCGCTGGCGATCGACGGGAAACCGATCGTGATCACGCCGCGCGACGCGCCGGCATGGCTCAAGCCGAACGAGTGTTTCGTCGTCAGCGACGTGACTTTCGAGCAACTCGCCGGCGGGGCATCCTGGCGCGAGTTTTCGTCGACGCTGCAATTGATCCGCGGGCTGCGTAATCCGAGCCTGGACTTTGGGGCGGACGTGCGCGTCGCGATCCATTCGAGGTTGGTTCAACCGTTTCTCGACATCACGCTGCTTTTCCTCGGGCTCCCCCTGGTGCTTCGCCGTGAAAGCCGCAACGTGTTTGCCGCAATCGGCCTCTGCGCAGTCGTCGTGGCGCTGTTTATGCTCGTGACGATTGTGTGCCGGCACCTTGGCGAGGTCTATTGGATCAGCCCGTCGTTGGGAGCCTGGCTGCCGCTGTTTCTGTTTGTGCCGCTGGCCGTGGCGCTCTCCGACTCAATGAATCGCTAGACTCAGCGTGCGGCAAAGGGGTCAAGACATCCACCAGGGCTTGGCGCTGCCCGAGTCTTTCTTCTCCTCCGGCTTGGTTTCTCCGGCCGGTGGAGGACTGCCTGGACCGGCTGCCGGAGGGGGGGCCTCCGAACCGGAGGGCTGGGCTTCCGGCATCTTCATCGCCTGGAGACACTCGTCGGGCGTCACGCGGCCATCGCCATTCAAGTCGTATCGCGTGAATTCGCGGGCCTTGCTTTCGGTCCAGGAATCGGAGAATTCGGCCATCGTCACCTGCCCGTCCTGGTTGGCGTCGCGCTGCGTGAACCAATCGGGGAGCCCCTCGGGCAACCTCTCGGCTGGTGAACGAAACCGGTAGGATTTCGGGCCGGTGCCCTTTTCGTCGGGGCGGGCTTCTCGATTATCACCGCCGCCGCGGGAGTCGCGTCCGCCTTGCCCCTCCGAAGAGCGGTTCATATAGGAACTGACTCGGGCAACCAGTTCCTCGCGATCGATCTTGCCATCGTGGTTGCGATCCATTTCGTTCGGATCGCCGCGGAGTTCGCCCCATTCGTCCTTTTCCAGCGCGCCGCTGCCGTTGCGGTCATATCGCCGCATCATCATGTCGGCGAAGCCTTGGGCGCGGGCGACCTGGTCGGCGTTCTGCCGGTTGTCGCCGCCGGGACGCGCGGCACTTCCACGCCCGGAAGTGGAAGACTTGGGTTCCGGCGGGCGCACGCCGAAGGCCAGCACGGTCGTCGGCCCCTGGGGCACGCCAAAACCGGGAACGAGCGGTTCGGGCTCCTTTTTCTTTCCGCCACCGAACTGCTCGACGGCCTTCTCCCGCAACTTGTCGATCGCCACCGGCTTGCTGAAATCCACGCCCATCCGCTCCCCAATGAACGTCAGAAAGCGCCGCCGGTCCTCAGGGACTTCCCTAGGGTCGATGGTACCGTCACGGTTCGTGTCGAGCCCGCGGAGCATGCCCTCGAATCGGGCAAACCGATCTTCGGCCGACTCCTGGCCGCCCGTTGGAGGGCCAGCCCCCCGACCTCCGCTGCGATCACCGCCGCGATCACCGCCCCGGGCGCCGCCGGGAAATCCACCCGGCCCACCAGGGAATCCTCCGCCACGATCGCCACCGGGGAACCCGCCTGGTCCGCGAAACCCCCCGCCGGGCGGTCCGCCCGGTCCACCGGGGAATCCGCCCGGTCCACCAGGAAAGCCATCGCCGGATCGTTGGAAGCCCCCGCTCCCGCCTCGGCTGAAACCGCCACGATCCCCTGAACCACCGGATCGTCCTCCCTCTCCGCGGTTTGACGGTGGCTGAGCCTCCAACCGACCGGCCCAAACTGCAACGGCCAGCAGCAGTGCGATTTCAGCCAGTCTCTTCATGGCGGCGTCTCCCTGGAATGAATCCTTGCCTTTCTGAGTGTGAAAAAATGGACCTCCAGCCCAAATCGGGCTCTGATCCTCACCGGGGAGCGATCCACCTCCCATTATACCTCTTCACGGTTAGGCACGATGCCAAAAAGGGGGCGTTGCGGTTGTTTTGCCCTGCACCGGCTAACTCCGTTCTCTTAAACCCCATAATGCTCTTAAAGTTCTGAAATGGGACCCCGTGACGAAACTGTCGCGGCCACTCGGTGTTAAAGAAATCGTGCGGCGGCGCGGCGTGCGACGCCGGGGGACAAATTTCCGCTGGTTGGCATGACAGGAGCGATTCGATGAAGAGATCCCCGCAATTCTGGATTCTGGCAGTGTTCTTCTTGAGTGCTTTGGCCATGACTGTTTCGGCACAGGCCCAGCCTCGTCGACCGGGTGGCGCCGGGGGCCCGCCGGGTGGTTTCGGCGCTTTTGGGCAGCGTCCAGGCGGTTTTGGCGGTGGCGTGGGAGTCTTGGGCCTATTGCGGTCCGAGGTGGCTCGAACCGAGGTCGGCGTAGATGAAGCAACGGCGGAGAAAGTCCGCACGGCCGCTGAAGAGACGATGAGACAGGGTCGCGAGGGCCGTGAAGGGATGGGAAATGTCCGCGATATGTCTCAAGAAGAGCGGGAGAAGGCCTTGGAGAAGTTCCGCGCGCAGATGGAACAGCGAACCAAGGCTCTCGAAGAGAAGGTTCGTGAGATCATTGGTGCGGACAAGTTCAAGCATTTGAAACAAATCGAGCTGCAATTGGCCGGCGTCAACGCTTTGAACCGCCCGGAAGTGCTTAAGGACCTCGGACTTAGTGAAGAAACCAAGGAGAAGATCAACGCCGCCTTCGACGCCAATCGCGAAGAAATGCGAAAGATGTTCGAAGGCGCGCGCGACATGAACGAGAGCGAGCGAGCCGGCCTGCGAACTAGGATGACCGGACTTCGCGAGAAATTGCAGAAGGACGTGATGAGCCTGCTCAGCGCCGAGGAAAAGCAGAAGCTGGGCCAGATGATGGGTGAGCCCGTGTCTGAGGAAAAACTCGCGCAGATTCGGGAGCAGACGCGAGGGGGTCAGCCCGGCGGCCAGCGTGGCGGCCAGCGCGGCGGCGAGCGCGGCGGCCAGCGCGGCGGTGATCGTGGTGATCGTGGCGGCGAGCGCGGCGGTGAGCGCCCGCGACGCTCGGCGACATAAGTCTTGCGTGACAGGCGGGGGAGGCGATTGCTTGCCCTGCCATTCCGCTCGGCGCGTCCCGGTGCACCACCCGATTGAGGGGCTGGGCCGCCGGGACGCGCCGTTTTTGCGAAACCGAGAAAGCAAAAGTAGTAGACGACCGGGGCAGGAGGGGCTTATCGTGGAAAGTGGCGGGATGTTGGCATTGGCGTCCCGGGGGCCTGCAATGACTGTTGCGGGTTCTTCGGACAAAGGGTCGGCGGCGGCGCGAAGGCGGGGCCCTTTGGCGTGGAGACTTCCACGGCAGCGGAGTGTTTTGGCTCGCCTTGCGTCGCGACATGTCGTTCCGCATTTCCCTGTGTCAGCCCGCCTCTAGATGGAATCGAGCGATGGAAGCTGGTGAAGTTTTGCTGAAAAAGGGACTTCTCGATCCGAAGCAAGTCGAGCAATCACGCCGCGCCCAGACCGATGGGATGCGGTTGGATGAGGCTGCCGTGAAGCTCGGATTTCTGAGCGAAGAGTCGGCGCTCCGCGCATTGGGCGAGGAGGTTGGAGTCCGTTTTGTCGATCTGGCCGACGTGGAAGTGGACCTCTCGCTGCTGAAGAACTTCCCCGCCAAGCTGATCCACCGCGAATCCGTGTTTCCGATCCAACAGAAGAACGGTTCCCTGATCGTCGCCACAAGCGACCCGTTCAATCTCTACGCCCTGGACGAGATCAGCTCCGCCACCGGCAAGTCCGTCGTCCCGGTGCTGGCCGCGGCGGAAGAGATTTCCAAGCTGATCAAGAAGCACCTTGGCGTGGGCAGCGAGACGGTCGAGGGCCTGCTCGCCCAGACGGCCGAAGAAGAGATCGAACTGGTAGGCGACATCGAGACCGACGGTTCCGAGCTCTCGGAGATGGCTCAGGAACCCTCCGTGATTCGCCTGGTCAATGAAATCCTCCTGGAGGCCTTGGAGTCGCGGGCGAGCGACGTGCATATCGAATCGGAAGCCGACGGGCTGCGGATTCGCTACCGGATCGACGGCGTGCTCCACCCGCAGCCGGTTCCGCCGGAGATCAGCCGTTTCCGCGCCGCGATCATCAGCCGCTTGAAGATCATGGCCCGGATGAACATCGCCGAGCGCCGCCTGCCGCAGGACGGCCGCATTCAGTTGAAGGTCTTGGGGCGCGACGTGGATGTGCGCGTATCGGTGCTGCCGATGATCCACGGCGAAGGGATCGTCCTGCGTCTCTTGGACAAGAGTTCCATCGATTTCTCCCTCGCCAAGCTGGGGATGCAGCCGCACGTTTACGAGATGTACCGGGAGATCATCCAGTTGCCGCACGGGATCGTGCTCTCGGTCGGCCCGACCGGCTGCGGCAAGACGACCACGCTCTACGGTTCGCTGCTGGAAATCCGCTCGCCGGAGACGAAAATCATCACGACCGAAGACCCGGTCGAGTATCAGCTTCAAGGCATCAACCAGATCCAGGTGTACAGCAAGATCGGCCTGACCTTCGCGCATTGCCTGCGGAGTATCCTCCGCCACGACCCCGATGTCGTCCTGGTGGGCGAAATTCGTGACCTGGAGACGGCCGAGAACGCCATCCAGGCGTCGCTCACCGGCCACATGGTGTTCAGCACGCTCCACACCAATGATGCGGCGGGCGCTTACACGCGGTTGACCGACATGCAGGTCGAGCCTTTCCTGGTTGCCAGCACGCTGGAAGCCGTGATGGGCCAGCGGCTCGTGCGCGTCTTGTGTCCCGAGTGCCGCGAGCCCTACAAGCCGGCCCCAACGGAGCTGCCCAACGATTTCCCCGCCGATCGGCTCGAGGGCGCCACCCTGTACCGTTCGCGGGGCTGCCGCGCTTGCCGCAGCCTCGGCTACCGCGGCCGCATCGGCCTGTTCGAACTGTTGATCACGACCGAGGCAATCCGGCGGTTGGCCCACGATCGGGCCAACACCTGGACGATTCAGAAGCAGGCTCGGGAGCAGGGCATGCAGACCATGCGCGAAGACGGTTGGGAGAAGGTCCTGGCCGGAATCACGACCGTCGATGAGGTCGTCCGCGTTACCAAGGAGAATCCGTATTAGCCTCCGTTCCGGCGGTCTGTTTCCGGCGCGTGCCGCCCGCCGTCGCCGGGTGGGCCGCACAACCGGATGATCGCGAGCTTTTCGTCTTTTCGTAAGGGGCGCCGCGGCGTCGCACCATGCCCGAGTTCTCGTACGTTGCACGAAATCCCGAAGGTGAGAAGGTGACCGGCGCGGTCACGGCCGCCTCGGAACGCGAGGCGCTGGCTGCGATCGCCGGGCGTTCGCTGTTTCCCGTCGAAGTCCGAGCAGACGCACCGGTGACGCATGGCACGAACGTCCGCCGCGTTCCCGCCCAGATTCGCGCGACCTGTTTCAGCCAGCTTGCCGACCTGCTGCGGAGCGGCGTGCCCATGTTGCGGAGCCTGGCGGTGCTGATCCGGCAGACCAACCACGCGGGGCTCAAGGAAGTCCTCCAGGAGGTCCACCGGCTGGTGGAAGACGGCGCCACGCTGGCCGAAGCCATGGGCCGCTTCCCGCGAATCTTCGGCGAGATGTCCGTCAGCATGGTCCGGGCGGGCAGCGAGGGAGGCTTTCTCGAGGAAGCCCTCACGCGCGTGGCCGATTTCACGGAGACCCAGGAAGACCTGCGGAAGCGGACCACCGGCGCGCTGGCATACCCCGTCTTCCTGGGCGTCGTGGGAACCCTCGTGGTGATCGTCTTGATGGTCTTCTTCGTTCCCAAGTTCGAAGGCCTATTCGAGAACCTGCGCCAACGGGGCGAGCTGCCCATCGTCACCGACATCCTGTTGACAACCAGCGACCTGATGTGGGTTTACGGCCCGTACCTGCTGGCGGCGATCGTTGCCGGGGCCTTCTTCCTCTCGCGCTGGCTGAAGACCCGCCCGGGGCGCCTCTGGCTCGATCGCGTCCGGATCAAGCTGCCGATCGTCGGCAAGGTTTTCCTGAGTCTGGCCGTCGCGCGATTCTGCCGGGTCCTGGGGACATTGCTCCACAACGGCGTGCCGATTGTCCGTTCGCTGGAAATCTCCTCCGACGCGACCGGCAACCGGGTGCTCGGACTGGCCGTGCTCGAGGCGTCGGAAGAGATCGCCGCCGGCCAGTCCCTTGCCGGCCCGCTCGCGGCCAGCGGGCATTTCCCCCCGATGGTTGTCGAAATGATCGCGGTGGCCGAAGAATCCAATACCCTCGAAAACGTCCTGCTGGGCATCGCCGACTCGCTCGAACGGCGGACTTGGCGCGAACTGGACATCGCCGTCCGGCTGATCGAGCCGCTGATGCTCCTCCTGCTGGCAAGCGTCGTGCTGGTGCTGGTCATCGCCCTGCTCTTGCCAGTCCTCAAAATGAGCACCACAATCTAGGGAAACCAATGAGTGCGAACGCCTTCAGCCCAAGGAGTCACCGATCCATGTCGAAACAACGCCGATCCGACCGGCACGGATTCACCCTCGTCGAAGTCCTCTTGGTCCTCGTGATTCTGGTCGTGATCGCGTCGCTGGCGGTCACGGCCTACGGACCGATCCAGAAACGGGCGTACATCAACGCCGCCAAGACACAGATCGGGGCTTTTGAAACCCCCCTGGAAACCTACCGCCTCGACGTCGGCGACTACCCGACGAGCGAGCAGGGTTTGGAGGCGCTCCGCACAGCGCCGAGCGATCTGCCGAATGAAGAGAAGTGGGCGGGCCCCTACCTGGGAAAGAACGTGCCCCTTGATCCCTGGGACCAGCCGTACCAATACGCATATCCCGGCACCCACGAGGAAGGCAAACCGGACATCTGGTCGATGGGGCCCGACATGATGGATGGAACCGATGACGACGTGGGCAATTGGTCGACCACGCAGTAAACGGTGATCGGCGCCGATGTGGGGCCGCCGCGCGCCCGGCAGAAAATGTGCTGATCGGATGGTGGCTACCTCCATGCATTGCGGATTGTCAGAAACGGATCGCCGCGCCATCACGCTGCTCGAAGTGCTCCTCGTCCTGGCCTTGCTCGTGATGCTCAGCGCGATGACCTGGCCCGCCCTGGATCGGCCGATGTCGAACCAGCGGCTCCGCAAGGCCGCCGACCAGGTTCGCACGGGCTGGGCCCGGGCGCGAGTCGAGGCCATGACGACCGGCCAGACCTTCGCCTTCCGCTGCACGATTGGAGAGAACCGGTTCGAGATCGCCGCCCAGGCCGGCCCCGAGGCGGTCGACTCGCCCCCCGCCGATCAGGCCGCCCCGGTGGCCGCCAGCCGCCAGTACTCGCTGCCCGAAGATATCCGCTTCGCAGGCGGCCAGACGCTGTTCGACAGCCGGGCGGCGATGTTCGGCCAGAGCGAGGGGGAGACCGTGCCGGCCGAGGGCCAGGTGTCCGAGCCGATCCTGTTTTACCCTGACGGGACAACGTCGACGGCGACCCTGATACTGGAGAACCAGTACCACCGGCAGATCGAGATCTCGCTCCGCGGGTTGACCGGCGTGATGACCGTGGGCGAACCCCGTGCCGCGGAGGACGGAGATGCGCTGCAAGAGTGACACGCGGGCGCCGTGGGCTGCCGGGCGCAAGACAAATCCGGGCCGGCGCGGGTTTTCGCTGCTGGAAGTCATCCTCTCGTTGACGATCCTCGGCGGAGCGATGGCCGTCTTGGGAGAAGCCGTGCGGAACGGAATGCACAACGCGCGGATCGCCCGCGACCTGACCGACGCCCAGCTTTATTGCGAATCGAAACTCGCCGAGATCGAGGCCGGCCTGCTCACGACCGACGCGGTTACCGACGTGCCGATCGAGCCGATGCAGGACTCGGTGCTGGAGTCGTCCACCAACTCCTACGAGACCGGCTGGCTTTATTCGATCGACTCGCAGGTGATCGACGAAGCAGGGCTGGTTCAGGTGGCGGTGACCGTATCCCAGGACCCGGCGATCACCAAGGACCCGATCCGGTTCACCCTGACCCGACTGGTTCTTGACGAATCCTTGATGACCAGCGTGGAAACGGCAACGGAAGAAACGGAAGAAACGCAGTGACTCGGACATTCAACGCCGCGCGAACATGCAGCCGCCCGGACGGCTTCACCCTCATCGAGGTCCTCCTCTCGCTGGGGCTGGCCGCGCTGGTGCTCGTGGCTTTGGCCACCGCCATCGACGTTCACCTGCGATGCGTCGATGCCGGCCGGACGCACGTCGAAGAAGCCCAGCTCGCCCGGGCCCTGTTGCACCGGATTGCCGACGACCTCCGCAACGTGGCAGTCACCAACCCGGTCACCGTCGAAGGCGTGATGACGGCGTCAACGCCGGGTTCTTCGAACGGTTCTGGAACCGCCGGGGCTACAGGCGGCACAGGAACCGCGGGGACGGCGGGGACGGCGGGGACGGCAGGAAGCGCTTCGAGCGCGAATTCCGCGACGTCAACCGCCTCGACCGAATCCGAAAGTGCCAGCACGGAAACAACACAGCTCGCCGTGGGTCTGTACGGCGAGTCGGATTGGCTCCAGATCGACGTCTCCCGGACTCCGCGGCTCGACCAATACGACTACGAGACCCTGCCCAGCGGCGCGGAAGCACTCGAAGACCGAGTCAGCGACGTTAAAACGGTGGCATATTTCCTGGCGTCGACGACCGGCGCCTACGGCAGTTCTGGCCAGTACGAGGGTGGCCTGGTACGCCGCGAAATAGACCGTGCCGTGAGCCGTTGGGCCGAGGACCAAGGATTGATGGCGGATGTCAATACGCAGTTGCAGCCGATCGCTCCAGAGGTCACTGGCATCGAATTCCTCTATTACGACGGCACCCAATGGACCGATACCTGGGACACGACGGAGATGGGAGGATTGCCGATCGCCGTGCATATTGCCTTCTCGATCGTGCCGCGCAGCCAGTTGGAGCAGATGGCTTCGGTAACCGGCGGCAGTAGTTCGACCGGCGAATCGGTGAGTTTCATCTATGCCCTGACGGTCGCCCTGCCGGTGGCCAGCGGTGCCTCCGCCGAGGCTGCCACCGAGGGCGGGGCCACGTCAGGAAGCACGAGCGGCACGTCGGATACCGGCAGCACGTCCGGCGGTGGCACTGGCGGTGGCGGCACCGGCGGCACTGGCGGCACTGGCGGTGGCGGCGGCACTGGCGGCACTGGCGGTGGCGGCACTGGCGGTGGCGGCACTGGCGGTGGCGGCGGCACTGGTGGCGGCGGCGGGAATCGGAGTGGAGGAGGAAACCGATGAAAGTCGGAGCCTACTTGCGGCCGAGTGGGAATCGGCGCGGTGTCCACAGGCACCCCAGGGCCATGATCCTGGTCGTGGTGCTCGTGGTCATTTCGCTCTTGAGTCTTGCCGCGCTGACCTTCTCCCAGCTCATGCTCGCCGAGCGCGAGGCGACCGAACTGGCCGGTCGCCGCATCCAGGCCCGGGCCCTGGCCAACTCGGGCATCGACTACGTCCGCCTCCTGCTCGCCCAGGACGAGATCTCCCTGATGGAGATGGGTGGAATCTACAACAATTCGCTGCAACTCTGCGGCGCCCTGGTTGTCGACGACACGGATACGAAAAAGCGGGGGCGATTCGCCGTCGTCGCTCCCAACGTGGAGAACGGCTATTTCTCCGGGATTCGCTACGGCTTGGAAGACGAATCCACCAAGCTCAACCTCAACTACCTGGCCCAAAAGGACTCCCAAGACAATTCAGGGCGCGAGACGCTGATGCTGCTTTCCGGCATGACGGAAGACATCGCCGACGCGATCCTCGACTGGATCGACGCCGACGACACGAAACGCGAATTCGGAGCGGAGCTGGAGGATTACTCGGCCCTCGTGCCGGCCTACGCCCCCAAGAACGGACCGCTCGACTCGCTCGATGAGCTGCTCCTGGTCCGCGGCGTCACGCCCTGGCTGCTCTACGGCGTCGACGCCAATCGCAACACCAACGCCGACCAGTCGGAGCCGTCCGGAGAAACGCTCGTCAATGTCGATAACTCTGACGGCTCGCTCGACCGCGGCTGGTCTGCTTACCTCACCGTCCACAGCCGCGAAACGAACACGACGGCCGAGAGCAAGGCCAAGATCAACCTGAACCAGGACAACCTCGAGACCCTGCACGGAGAACTCAAAGAGGCGCTCACGCCGGAGTGGGCCACGTTCATCGTCGGCTACCGCCAGAACGGCCCCTCCACCGGCCAGCAGGGAACCACCGCCGTGCCGACCGACAACCTGGACTTCTCCGGCAGCGCCAAGCAGAAGATCAACAGCGTGCTCGACCTGGTTGGCGTGAGCACGCAGATCAAGGTCCAGGGCCAACAGAATCCCACCGTCCTGTCGCCGCAATTTCCCGAGGACTCGGCGTCGATGCAGGAATATCTTCCCACACTGCTCGACGCGGTCGCCGTGACCGACGCCAAGACGATTTCAGGCCGGATCAACATCAACCAGGCCTCGCGGACAGTGCTGTTGGCGATCCCCGGCATGACCGAGGAGATCGTCGAGCAGATCGTTGGCACGCGGATCGAGGACCCGATCGAGGCCGACGAGAGTCAATCCTGCCCACTCTGGCCCCTGATGCAGGGGCTGGTCGATTTGCAGACGATGAAGAGCCTGGAGCCGTACGTTTGCACCGGTGGGAGCGTCTATCGGGCGCAGGTTGTCGGCTACTTCGACGGCGGGGGACCGTTTGCACGGGTCGAAGTGGTGATTGACGCTACCCAGAGCCCGGCGGCCGTATTATCCTGGAAAGATATGAGCCATTTGGGACGTGGTTATCCCCTGGAAGCCCTGGGAATCAAATAGCCCGTCATCCGATTGCCGGCCGGACTTTGCGGTTTCGCCCGGCAACCGGCAAGAAAAGAGGTTTCGTCGCCATGGCACATTTTCTCGCCATTGAATGGAACGACGTGGAAGCCCGGCTGGCGGTTGCCAGTGGCAGGCCGGGCCAGATCGTCTTTGAGCAGGCGCTGTCCGTTTCGCTGAAGGCCTCCCAATCGTCGGAGGGCGCTGCGGCGGCGAGCGCCGGCGAGCGGATTGCGGCGGCTTTGGCCGCCCGGCAGATCGGCAGGCTCCCGGCCTTGGTCACCTTGGGGCGCGGCAATATCGAGCTCCGCCAGCTTTCCATGCCGCCGTCGCCCGACGAAGAACTTCCCGACCTGGTGCGTTTTCAGGCGATGCGGGAATTCGCGTCGATGCAGGACGATTGGCCGCTGGATTTCATTCCCTTGGGCACAAACCCCGACGAGCCGCGGACGGTGCTCGCCGCCGCGGTGGCCCCGGGACAGATCGGGGAGATCGAAGCGACGTGCCACGAGGCGGGGCTGAAGGCCCAACGGGTCCTTCTCAGGCCCTGCGCGGCCGCGGCGCTGTATTGCCGGGCGCATCCGGTCCAGTCCCCCGGGCAGATTCGCCTGTTGATCGACCTCTTGAGCGGCGAGGCGGACCTGACAGTGCTCGAGGATCAGACCGTGGTCTTCCTGCGGAGCGCGCGGATGCCGGGGAGCCCCCTGGAATCCGTCGAGGCAGCGGAACTGCTCGTGTCGGAAATCCGCCGCACGATGGCCGCGGCGCAGAATCTTCTCGGGGGGCGCCGGGCGCAGTCGCTGCTCCTGTTCGGCACCACGCTGAAGCACAACGGCCTCCGCGACGCGCTCCAGAAGGAGTTCGACCTGCCGGTGGAGACCTTCGACCCGTTCGATGGCCTGAAGCTCAAGGGCGAACTGCGGCGCAGCGTGCCCACCGACAGCGACCGGTTCGCGCCGCTGCTGGGCGCTTTGCAGGTCGAATTGCAGCGCGAGAAGCACGCCATCGATTTTCTCCACCCGCGGCGCCGCGCGGAAAAGACGACAAAGCAGAACCTCCTGGCGGGGATCGGCCTGGCCGCCGTCGTCCTGCTTCTCGGGTTTCTGCTGTTCAACGTCCACCAGAAAAGGACGCTCCAGGGCGACATCCGCCGGTTGTCGAGCGAACTGGCTCAGCTGAAAAAGCAACTCGACAAGGTCAAGGAAACGGAAGGCAAGGCGGCGGGCATCGGCCAGTGGGTCGCCGAGGACATCCGCTGGCTCGAGCAGCTCCGCTGGCTGTCGGAAAAGGCGCCGCCGGCCGAGGACGTCATGTTCACGAGTATGACACTTGCGCCCAGCAGTCGCGGAGGGGAAATCGGCTTGAAGGGATTCGCCAAGAACCTCGAGACGATCGCCGCCATGGAGCAGAATCTTCGCGACGAGACGCACCAGGTCAAGAGCGGCAACACGAGCGGAGATAGTTCGATGAAGAACTACGCCTACCGATTCGACTCCTCCGTGTTCGTTGTCCGGGAGGCGGAGTGATGGCAGTGAGCAAACGCGAACGAAATCTGGCGATCGCCACCGGCGTGCTCATCGTGCCCTTCGCGATCTGGATGTTCGCCGGGGTGTTCGGCGGCTCGGCCAGCAAGCTCCGCGCCGATCGAGCAAACCTTGCCAAGCAGGTCAACGACGCCAAGGAGAAGATACGCCGCAGCCGGGATGTCGAACGCAAGCTGTCCGGATGGAATCGCCAGAGCCTGCCGGCGGATGCCGAGGCGGCCAGCTCGCGCTATCAGCTCTGGCTGCTCCAGCTTTGCGCTTCGCCACGCTACGACGTGGGTTTCCGGAACACGATCGTGAAACCGTCCTACAGCCGCCCGATCGGCGAAGCCGGCAGTCGGCTGACCTTCACCGTCCGCGGCGAGGGCTCTCTGCGGCAACTGACGCGCTGGCTGTACGGGTTCTACTCCGCCGACTACCTGCACCGCATCAAGGCGATCACCATCACGCCGGTCAGCGGCTCGGAGAAACTCGGCCTGGACATCACCGTCGAAGCGCTCGCGCTGGCCACCGCTTCGGACTCGGCGGGCAAGCCCCGCCAGACCGCGCTGGAGGAACCGCCGGCGGACGCCATCGACGCCAAGGTTCTCGACGAGTATTGCGCGGTGATCGCCGGTAGGGCGATCTTTTCGCCGTACACGCCGCCCCCGCCGGAGAAACCGCCCTCGCCCGGGGGCCCCCCCGAGGCCCCGCCCATCTTCGACCACGGCAAATACACCTTCGTGACCGGGATCACGCAGGTCGACGGGAAGCCGCAGGTCTGGATCGAAGCCCGCACGTCGGGCCAGAAATACCGCCTCTTCGAGGGCGACACCTTCGATATTGGCCCCGTGCAGGCCAAGATTCTCCACATCCACGACCGCTCCGTGGAATCCGAGGTCGGTGGCAAGCGGTACCTGGTCGCCCTCGGTCAGAACCTTCGCGAAGCGAAGGAAATTCAAGAATAGCGCCGATTATTCTCGTAGAACGGCCCAGGGTTTCGCCGGGCTTCCTCAAGAGTTGACCCCGAACCCTATGAGGGCGACTAAGGCCGGCTGTGCTCTACGATTTCTTCGAGGTCTTGGCAAACACCGGCGCGATCAGTTGCCTCACCTTCGCACTCCCGCATTTCGGGCACTTCAGTTCTTTCAAGTGGTCATGCTCCTCGAACGTCTTCTTCAGAGTGAACGACTCGCCGCAGGTCTCACACTCGTAGTCGTAGGACGGCATGGCTGATCCTCCTTTCCCCGGTTTTGTGCCGGGCCCCGACAATATCTCCCACCACCCTTAAGGGTAGCGGGCAATGGCGCGCAAGCCAAGCGGCTGGGGAGGGGTGTCGAGGTCCAGCGAGGACCGGCAGCCCCGGCACGAGAGGGCCAGGCGGTGGAAGTGCTCGCGCGGGCCTTCAAAGACCGCGGTGGAACGTTGTTGAACTGCCGAGACTTGCGTTAGAATGTGCCCGCTGGATGCGACCAGCGACCAGCCGGCGTCCTTGTTCCGCGACTGGCCTGGCGCTGCCCCCCTGAGCGACTTAGAACTCGCAAAACCTTTGCCAGTCCCCTTTTTTCTAGGAGCGAACCAGATGAGAGCGATCCGGACCGGGTTCTACGTTTTCCTTGCCTGCCTGCCCATTCTTTCCGCGACGAGTGGTGTTTTCGCCGCGGAGACCGTTTCTCAGAAGGCCAAGGCAAGTCCGGACGACACGACCCGATGGTACGACTGCAAGGACCTCGTCGTCGAAGGCAAAGGCTGGACCGACACCAAATCATTCTACGACCGGCTGCCGGCGAAGGCCGAGGGCAAGGTGACGCCGTCGGTCTGGGGACTCAGCCACGACAGCGCCGGGATGTGCGTGCCGTTCACCTCCGATGCGCCGTCGATCCAAGTCCGCTGGACCCTGCTGAAAACGAGCAACCTGGCCATGTCCCATATGCCGGCCACGGGCGTCAGCGGCGTCGATCTTTACAGCAAGGACAAGACCGGACGATGGAGTTTCGTCGCCAATGGCAGGCCGGCGGCCGCCACCAATACGGCCAAATTCACGCCGCCTCCGGGCCAGCCGTGCCTCGTCTACCTGCCGCTCTATAACGGCGTCGCCAGCGTGGAGATCGGCGTCCCGAAGGGGAGCACGCTTTCGTCGCCTGATCCCGCGGCCGTCAAACAACGAAAGCCGATCGTGATCTACGGCACATCCATTAC
>JAMOAF010000397.1 GCA_023621895.1 Planctomycetota bacterium | reverse complement strand
CCGGCCGGGTGGCAAGCACCTTCTGACTCTGCGAGTGGCCGCCACGCCGCTCCAGGAAATCATGCTCATGTTCAACGATACGAACGCCGCCCGGCGGGTCGCCAGCAAGGTCGCCCGGCGCGGACTGTGCGGCGACGTATACCTTGCCGGCGTTCCGGCGGGCGCCCGGTTCGCCAAAGTCAAGGTCGACACTTCGGTGCGCAATGGGCGGATCACCCTCAGCGGATTGCTGGAAGATTTCGCCCCACAGGCCCGATACACCCTCCGCGCCACGGTTACCGAGGGCGGCCGCCCCGTCCGCGAGTTCAGCAAGACGTTCGCGCCGGGCGAGCTGGCGGGCGGCCGCTTCGCCCTCGCCGAGGACTGGATGCCCGAAAGGCTCTGGGACCTGCACACGCCGCAACACGTTCACGAGGCGGCCGTCTCGCTGCTTGACCAGGATGGCCGGCTCCTCGACGCCAGCCTGCCGCAGCGCTTCGGATTCCGCGAGTTCTGGATCGACGGCCGGGACTTCTACCTCAACGGCACGCGGGTCTTCCTCTCGGCCCTGCCGCTCGACAATGCCCAGGTGAGCGCCCTGGCGGCCAGCTACGAGGGGGCCAGGGAGAGCCTGCTGCGGCTGAAGAGAATCGGCATCAACTTCGTTTACACGCACAATTACGGCTGCGAGCCGGGAAGCCACCTCAGCTTCGAGGAGATCCTCCGCGCCGCGGACGACGTGGGCATGCTCGTGGCCCTCTCGCAGCCCCACTTCGGCCAGTACGACTGGCAGATGCCCGACGCCGCGGAGAAGAACGGCTACGCGCACCACGCCCGATTCTACGTCCGCGCGGCCGGCAGCCATCCTTGCGTGGTCTTCTACGCGATGAGCCACAACTCGACCGGCTACAGCGAGGACATGAACCCGGACATGATCGACGGCGTCCACAGCGAGCGGAGCCCGTGGTCCGCGAACAACGTCGAGCGGGCGCTCCAGGCCGAGGCGATCGTCGCGCGGCTGGACCCGAACCGCATCATCTACCACCACTCGTCGGGCAACCTGGGCTCGATGCACACCACCAACTTCTACACGAACATGGCCCCCAGCCAGGAGCTCGACGACTGGTTCGAGCACTGGGCCACAAGCGGAGTCAAGCCCGTGTTCACCTGCGAGTACATGGTGCCCTGCACGTGGGACTGGACGATGTATCGCGGGTGGTACAAGGGCGCCCGAACCTTCGGCAGCGCCGTGGTGCCGTGGGAATTCTGCGTCGCCGAGTGGAGCGCGCAGTTCCTCGGCGACCGCGCCTACCGCATCGGCGAACCGGAGAAGCGGAACATCCGCTGGGAAGCCGACCAGTTCAGAAGAGGAAGGCTCTGGCACCGTTGGGACTACCCCTACCAGGTCGGCTCGGAGGTCTTCGACACCCAGCACGAGATCATCGGCGATTACCTCAACAGCAACTGGCGGGCATTTCGCACCTGGGGTGTCTCGGCGATTTCTCCCTGGGAGCACAACTTTTTCTGGACGCTCCGCGAGGGGGTTGATAAGGGCCGCAAGCAGCTCGGGGTCGACTGGGAGAACCTCCAGCGCCCCGGCTTCAGCCCGGACTACATCGGCGAGCAGTACGAACGCATGGACCTGGCCTTCGAGCCTTCGGATTGGATTCCCACCGCCGACGGAGAGGCGATCTTGCGGAACAACATGCCGCTGTTGGCCTACATCGCCGGCAAGCCGGCGGCCTTCACCAGCAAAGACCACAATTTCCGGCCGGGTGAGCGCGTCGAGAAACAGATCATCCTCGTCAACAATTCCCGCCAGACCGTGACCGCCCGCTGCCGCTGGTCGCTGGCGCTGCCGGAGCCGCTGTCCGGCGCCGCCGAGGCAACCATCGCCACCGGCCAGCAGGAGCGGATTCCGCTTGCCCTTGCCCTGCCGGCCGCCTTGCCGGCCGGCAAGTACGAACTGAGCATGGAGGTCACTTTCAGCGGCGGCGAGGTGCAAAAGGATACGTTCACGATCCATGTAATGCCCGGCTCGGCCAGTCCGTCCCTTGCCGAGAAAATCGCGATCTTCGACCCCCACGGGGAGTCGTCCGCGATGCTCGCCGCGATGAGCATCAAGCCCCACCCCGTCGAGGCCGGCGCGGACCTTTCCGCTTACGATATCCTCGTCGTCGGCAAGGCGGCACTGACGGCCGACTCACCCGGGCCGGACCTCGGCCGCGTTCGCGACGGACTGAAAGTCATCGTCTTCGAACAGACCTCGGAAGCCCTGGAAAAACGCCTCGGGTTCCGGGTGGCCGAGTACGGTCTGCGGCGGGTCTTCGAGCGGCTGCCGGACCATCCCCTGCTTGCCGGGCTCGATACGGAGAACTTGCGCGACTGGCGCGGCTCGGCCACGCTCCTGCCCCCGAGGCTGGACTACTTCACGAGCCAGGTTTACGGCGGACCGGCGGTCAAGTGGTGCGGCCTGGAAGTGCCGCGGGTCTGGCGCTGCGGCAATCGCGGCAACGTGGCCTCGGTGCTGATCGAAAAGCCGGCCAGGGGCGATTTCCTGCCAATCCTCGACGGCGGCTACAGCCTCCAGTACAGCCCCTTGCTGGAATACCGTGAAGGCAAGGGCCTCGTGTTGTTCTGCCAGCTCGACGTGACCGGCCGCACCGAACAGGACCCGGCCGCCGAGACGCTCGCCCGCAACCTCTTGCGGTACGTGGCGGATTGGAAACCGCAGGCCAGACGCAAGGCCTTTTATGCCGGCGGCCCGGCAGGTCTTCGACACCTGCTGTTTGCCGGCATACCGGTGCAAACCTATCAAGGTGGAAAGCTCTCGCCGGATGCGTGCCTTGTCGTTGCATCGGGCTCCGGGCGGAAGCTGGCCGAGAACAGGGCGGCAATCGCCGAGCTGCTGGCCGCCGGCGGCCATCTGCTGGCGCTCGGGCTCGACGGAGAGGAAGCCAACAGCTTCCTGCCGTTCAAAATCGGCACCGCCGAGGCGGAGCACATCGCCGCGTATTTCACTCCGCCCGGCATGGACTCCCTGCTCCGTGGAGTCGCGCCGGCCGACGTTCACAACCGCGACCCGCGCAAGCTGCCGCTCGTCTCGTCGGGGGCGGCGGCGTTGGGCAACGGCGTGCTGGCCGAGGCGCGCGGCCCGAAGGTCGCGTTTCTCCAGCTTCCTCCCTACGCCGTCTCCGGCGCGCAAGGGGCGGTGCCGTCGTTCCTCGTAGACAACCAAGACGCCCTGGAAGGAAACCAAAGCGCCCTGGTGACCCTGGGGATGACCGGCGGAGGCGGCGTGCAGTTTGGACAGCGCGTCCAACTCACGCCGCAAGTCGGCAAGACCTACACACTGGCCGTTTTCATCAAGGGCGTGGGCGGGCCGGTTTCCGCTCACCTCGAAGTGGAACGGGCGGGTTCGCCCTGGGATCGGGCAGTCAAGGGCGCCGATGTCCAAATTCCGGAAGACCAGTGGACCGACCTGCACGTCTCGTTCAAGTGCGAGAAGCCATTCCCCGAGGGTTGGCAGGCCTACATCGGCTGCGCGCAGGACGGCGGGCAGTTCCGCGCCGACCTGTTCCGGCTCTACGAAGGGGACTATGTTCCATGGGAAGCCTCCGCGCGGTCAACCGCGGCGCCGGCGGCCGCCGGCCCGGCGAACCTGTTTGCCAACCCCGGCTTTGAGAGCGGCCGCAAGCCATGGTTCTACAACTACCACGAGCAACTCAACCTGCGGCGGACCTACCGCGGCACGTCGCGGGCCCTGGCGCGACTCTTGGCCAACATGGGAGCGAGCGCTCCGACGCCCCTCCTCGACTGGTTCTCAATGCCCGTCGGCGGCGAGCAGCCCGGCCCCTCGATCGTGCGCAACGGCGATTTCAGCCGGGCCGCTGCGGCTGATGCCATGCCCGACC
>JAMOAF010001085.1 GCA_023621895.1 Planctomycetota bacterium | reverse complement strand
GCCCTTCCCGCGGGAGAACGGCGGCCACGGTTCCATCGGCGGCGGCTCTGGCGTAGATGCCCCCAAGCGATTTGATCTGCTGCGATGAGGACTCGTCTTCCGCCGGTTCGTCGGTTGGCCGGAGGCCCCTGATCGGCAGCGATTGACCGGCAGTCTTGTCGCGCGGGAGCAGGAGCAGCACGGACTGCCCGTCGCCCGCCGCCTGGCCGAAGGTGGGCATCCAGAGCATCCGGCCCTGAAGCAGGACTTCCTCGTCGCGGAAACCGTCGCGGGGAGCCGTTGCGGGCGCGGCCGCGGCGAGGGGGAGTCGGGCTGGCAACGCCGAGCCGTCCTGCCGGCCCAGGCAGTAGCCCGCGGCAAACCCGCCAATGCCGACGGCCGCCAGGATCAACGCCTGGCAATAGACCGCCCAGGGCGACGACTGCCGCGAGACGGGTGGCGGCGGAGGCGGTGGAGGCGGAGTCTCGGTCGGCTGTGGCGGGCCCTTGGAGACCAGGCGAATCGAAGGGGCCGTGTCGATCGTTTCCTCCACAGCCGGAAGCAGGGGGGGCACGGGTATGGCCGCTTCGTCCGGCAGGGACTCAGCGCCAAGGTCGGGGCCGATCTCGCCGCTCGAGGAGGAGTCTTTTTCGACCAGCGAATCGATCAGCCCGGAATCGCCGTTCTCGCTGGGAACCGTCTGCGTCTGGCCACACGTGGGGCAGACAATCCGAGCGCCGGCCTTGCGGCGGGCGATGCTCAGTCGCTGGTGGCACCCGTCACATTGAAAACGGATCGGCATCGATTGACGCACAGTCAAGGGGGAAGACAAGAGACGCCTCTAGCTTCAGCCTAGCAGACGATCTCCGCGCGTGACAGGATGTTTTTTTCGCACCCCGCGGTTATCGACCCGGCCGCCCCCCCCCCGCGATGCGTATCGCCGGAAGGTGTCGAAGTTTTGCCCGGCTCTTGCCGGCGTGGCCCGCGCCGCGGCCTACGCCGGCGGTTCGTTGCGAGAATCCCCGGCCAGCAGCGATTCGATCGTCTGGACGACGACGAGGGCGACCAGATCGAGCACCCAGAGGACGCCGGCGGCGAGCGCGACCCAATCGAGTGCGGCAGCCCCGAGCGAGTCGCCCATGGCGGCTAGGAGTTTAGCCAGTCCGAAGAGCACGGAAATGGCGACCGGCAGGATCAGGGCCCCCACAAGGAGTAGCAGGACGATGACCCGAGGTACGATTTTTTCTCGCATGACAAGTTTCCCAAGGCCCCCAATTCTGCCAGTCGTTTAGCTTTGCGTCAATAGCCAGACCTTTGACTTGTGTTCAGATTGGGCAAGAATACGGTAACGGCGGTTTTGTGCCCGGATTGCCCCCCGGCGAGGAGTATTTGGCGTGCGAAAAGCAAGGATTCTCTGCACGGTAGCGGCTCTTGCCAGCATGTTGGCGCCGGTCAAGACTGCCGTGGCAGCGCGTTTCTTTCTCAAGGACGGCCGGTTGTTGCAGGGCAAATATGCGCCGGTTGCGGGGCTCTCGGAGCGGCTGGCGGCGCCGTCGAGCGATGCCGGCGTGATCCGGCAGATCGCCCTGATCAACGACGATTTGCGGCGTACGTTCCTCTGCGAGCGCCAGATTCTCGAGGTCCGCGAGGATGAGCCCGGCGAGGCATTGGAGAAGTTCCTTCTGCCGCAGCAGGCCCGCCGCAGCGGTCCGCAGATCACCAGCATGGGGCCGATCATCCGCACCACGCCCTTCGACGAATTCGGGCGGCGGATCCTCACGGTCAACACCTCGAAGGGCCAGGTGAATATGATCCAGGGGATCACGGAGTTGACTCCGGTTTGGGCGAAGGCCGAGGGCATCAAGTACTTCGTCTCCGATACGCGCCTGGCAACCAGTTCGATCCCGCCGGATATCCTCGAGAAGATGCTGCGGCGGCTTGTCGGCACGAGCGATCCGGAGCAGCGGAAGAAGCTCGCCCGCTTCTATATCCAAGCCGAGCGATATGAGGCGGCGACGGCGGAGCTGGAGGCGATGCTGTCGGAATCCAACGACGCCGCGATCCGGGAGCAGTTGGAGCCGACGATCCGGTCGCTCAAGCAGATGTCGTCGCGGCGGTTGCTGAACGAGTTGCAACTGCGGCGCGGCGCGGGGCAGCACTCGTTCGTTTACTCGACCCTGAAGGTCTTCCCCACGGAGGGAGTCGCCGGGGAGATTCTCCAGCAGGTGCGGGAGATGATCGACGAGTTCGACGCCGAACTGAGCCGGCGCGAGCAGGCCCTGAAGGCGTTCGACGGGCTGCTGGCCAAGGTGGAGCTGGAGGCCGACCGGCAGAAGATCGGCGTCGTCCGCGAGGAGCTCGGCAGCCATCTGAATCTCAGCACGCTGAATCGGATGGCGGCATTCGTGCAGATGGCGGGCGACGAGGCGATGACGCCGCAAGAGCGGCTCGCCCTGGCGATCAGCGGGTGGCTCGTGGGCGCCGACCAGGCGACGGTGAACCTGCCGGTGGCCCTCTCGATGTACGATGTTCGCGGGCTGGTCCGCGAGTATCTGACCACGCCCGACGCGCTGAAGCGGAGCCAGATTCTCGCCGACATTCGGGCGCAGGAGGCGGGGACGACGGCCTATGTCGCGCGGCTCGTGCGATGGATGCTCCCGCTGGCCGAACTGCCTCCCGAAAGCCAGAAAAAAACCGGGTATTACGAGCTCAGCGTCACCGGCCCCGACGGGACGCCGATCTCCTATTGGGTCCAGGTGCCGCCGGAATACGATCCTCTGCGGCGCTATCCGCTGATCGTCACCCTCAACGGCGCCGGCACGAATCCCCAGTTGCAGATCGACTGGTGGGCGGGCGCCTGGCAGGAAGGAGGCTGGCGGGCGGGGCAGGCTTCGCGCCACGGCTACATCGTGATGGCGCCCAAGTGGAGCGGAGATCACCAGTCGAGTTACGAATACTCGGCCCTCGAGCACGGCGCCGTGCTCTACGCGCTCCGCGACGCCTTCAGGCGGTTCTCGATCGACACGGACCGCGTGTTCCTCTCCGGCCATTCGATGGGGGGCGACGCGGCCTGGGACATCGGGCTGGCCCATCCCGATCTCTGGGCCGGCGTGATCCCGGTCGTCGCCCGCTCCGATCGCTACTGCACGTTCTACTGGGAGAATGCGGCGACGCTGCCGTTTTACGTCGTTTCCGGCGAACTCGACGGCGACAAGATGGTGCAGAACGCCCGCGATCTCGACCGCTGCCTGAAACGCAACTACCCGGTCACCGTCGTCGAATACATCGGCCGAGGACACGAGGATTTTTCAGACGAGATCCAGCGCCTCTTCGACTGGATGGGCCGATGCAAACGCGACTTCTTTCCCAAGGACTTCACGACCAGGTCGATGCGGCCTTGGGACAGCTTTTTCTGGTGGGTGGAGTTGTCGGAGATGCCGCCCAAGAGCATCGTGCTGCCCGCCGATTGGCCGGGACAGGGCTCGCGCTGGCTGGAGACCAAGGCCCGCGTGACGGAGAAGAACACCATTTACGTGACCAGCGGGGCGCGCCGCGTGACCGTTTGGCTCACGCCGGAGATGCTCGACTTCGAACAGCAGGTCAATATCACGATCAACGGGCAGAGGATCACGACGCGAGCCGTCCCCGAGGCGGCCGGCAAGAGCCCGGCGGACCGCGGTGATCGCCCCTCGCGGCTGCGGTTCGTCGAACCCGACCTGGAGACCCTCCTGGAAGACGTTCGCACCCGCGGCGACCGCGAGCATCCCTTCTGGGCCAAAGTGGAGAACTGACCCCGCCGTGGAACGTGAGCATGGCTGAAGCCAGGCGGCTGATCGGCGGATCGAGGCCGCCGATTCTGGACGAAGAGGGCGTGGTGGCCGCCATGGAACATCATCTGCGCGACGCGGAGAACT
>JAMOAF010000297.1 GCA_023621895.1 Planctomycetota bacterium | reverse complement strand
TTCCCACCTCTCCCGGTCCCGGCGCGCTGGCCGGAGGCCGCCATCGCGTCACGCCAACCATCCCGCCGTCACCGTCTCTCATGTCGACACCCAATTCGCAGAGCGCCGGTTGGTCGCCCGACTCCTGGAAAACGCGGCCGATCGAGCAGCAGATCGTCTATCCCGACCGGGGGCTTCTCGCCGCGGTCTTGAGCCAGCTTGCCAGGTTGCCGCCGCTGGTGACGAGTTGGGAGGTGGAAACTTTGAAGCGCCAGTTGGCCGAGGCAGGTCGCGGGGAACGCTTTCTCCTCCAGGGAGGCGACTGTTGCGAGAGCTTCGAGGACTGCCGCAGCGACCTGATCGCCAGCAAGCTCAAGATCCTGCTGAAGATGAGCCTTGTGCTGACCTACGGCAGCCGTTGCCCCGTGATTCGCGTGGGACGGTTCGCCGGCCAGTACGCCAAGCCCCGCTCCGCCGCGACGGAGACCCGCCAGGGCGTCAGCTTGCCGAGTTTTCGCGGCAACCTGATCAACCATCGCCAGTTCACCGCCGAGGCCCGCGTCCCCGACGCCCAACTCCTCCTCCGCGGCTACGAGCGGGCCGCCTTGACGCTGAACTTCGTCCGCGGCCTGATCGACGGAGGGTTTGCCGACCTGCGGCATCCGCAGCGGTGGGATCTCGGTTTCGTCGTCCATTCACCCCAGTCGGCGGAATACCGCAAGATGATCCGCGCGGTCAATGAATCCGTTGCGTTCCTGGAAGCGATGGCCGGACGCCGGATCGGCGAACTCGACCGCGTCGAGTTCTTCACCAGCCACGAAGGCCTGCATTTGGATTATGAACAGGCTCAAACCCGCCAGGTGCCCCGCCGCACCGGCTGGTACAACCTGAGCACCCACATGCCTTGGATCGGCGATCGCACCCGCGACCCGGGCGGGGCCCACGTGGAGTTCTTCCGCGGCATCGCCAACCCGATCGGCCTGAAGGTCGGCCCGTCGTGCGGTCCCGGCCAGTTGTTGGACCTCGTTCGGATTCTCAATCCCGAGGATGAGCCGGGGCGATTGACCGTCATTCACCGATTCGGCAACCGAAAGATCGGCCAGCACCTGCCGCCACTCGTCGAAGCCGTCCGCCGCGCCGGCAAGACGGTCGTCTGGTGCTGCGACCCGATGCACGGCAACACCGCCAACACCGGCTGCGGGCTGAAAACCCGCGATTTCGGCGAGGTCCTCGGCGAACTCACACAGGCGTTTGAAATTCATTACCGCATGGGTTCGCGGCTCGGCGGCGTGCATTTCGAACTTACCGGCGAAAACGTCACCGAGTGCACGGGCGGCGCTCGCGGGCTCACCGAGGCGGACCTCGGCCGCGCCTACCACAGCGACGTGGACCCTCGGCTCAATTACGAACAGGCCCTGGAGATGGCCCTCTTGATCGCCACCCAGATGGGTCGCAGGAACGGTCAGGCAGAACCCTGAACCCCGAACCCCGAACCCTTCCTCAGACGCTCTCGCGCCGCCCAAAAAGCAGCTCAATAAACGGTTGATCCTCCGGGCGGAAGAACACGTAGACGTGGTCTCCCTTGTTGAGGACCGTGGCGCCGCGGGCAGCGACCAACTGCTGGCCCCTGACGATGAGCATCACGGCGGCTGCCGGGGGGAGATTGATCTGCGATAGCGAAGCGCCGCAGACGGCGGCCGAGGAGTCGATGAAGAACGAGGCGATCTCGTTGGTCAGACGGTGCGCCGAGTTGATCTCCAAGACGGCGCTCGGCGCGGGCATCTCCGGGCGCGCCAGGTCGAGCCATTGCGTCACGCGCCGAATCGTCGCGCCTGGCAGCAGCGCGCTGACCACAACGATGAAGAACACGATGTTGAACACCCGCTCGCCGCCCGGGACGCCGGCCAGCACGGGAAATACGCCGAGGATGATCGGCACGGCGCCCCGCAGGCCGATCCAGCCGATGTAGCCGATCTGCCGGAGTGGAAACCGCAGCGGCAGAAGGCACGCCGCGACGGCCAGCGGCCGGGCGACGAAGCCCAAGAAGAGCGCGGCGCCCAACCCGACGCCCGCCACGGCCGGGAGTCTCGAGGGGAAGACCAGCAGGCCGAGCATCAGGAACAGCCCGATCTGGCTGAGCCATGCCAGGGCGTCGTGGACCCGTTTCAATCCGGCGCGATAAGGAAGAGCCGCCGAGCCCAATACCAGGGCCGTCACATAGACGCTCAGCAGACCGCTTCCCCCGAGCACGGTTGTAATTCCGAACGAGAGGAAGGCGATCGCCAATGTGACGGCCGGATAGAGGCCGATCGTCGCCGGCCGGATCCGCCCGACGCCCCATCGGCCGGCCAGCCCCAAGCCGATCCCAATCGCGCCGCCGATCAGCAACTGCACGGGAATTTCCAACAGGCGCGTCCAATGCCACTGGTCCGGCGTCAAGGCAAGCTCGATCACCGCCACGGTCAGGATCACGGCCATCGGGTCGTTCATGCACGACTCGACCTCGAGCGTGTCGCCAACCTCCGGCTTCAGATGCAGATTTCCGCCGCGCAATACGGCGAGAACGGCCGCCGCGTCGGTCGAGGAGACGATCGCACCCAGAAGCATCGCCTCGGTCCAGGGCAGTCCCACAAGGCGCCCGAACAGGGCAAGCAGCGCGGCGGTCAGCGCGACGCCAATCGTCGCCAGAATGCCGGCCGGCAGCAGGACCCGGCGGACCGCGGCCAGCGAGGTGGTCATCCCGCCGTCGACGAGGATCAACACCAGGTAGATCGTCCCTATCCGAACGGCGAAGCGGTAGTCGTCGAAGGCGATGCCGCCGATCCCTTCCGAGCCTCCCAACATCCCGAGCACCAGGAACAGGAGCACGACGGGCACGCCAAGGCGGTCGATATGGCGGCTGAAAACGGCTGCGAGCCCGATCAGAAGCCCCAGCACCACGAGGAAAACGGCCGTCTCGTGCATTTCAACCACAGCCAGCAGCATTGCCCACTTTCTCCATGTTTTCAAGTCGGCAAGTAGGGCTACCGGCCGGCGTCTGCCTTGAGGGTTTCCATTGCCGCCTCAAGGCTGAAGCGAATGAACATCGGCATGTCGCCGCTCTTCTCGTTCGCCCGGGCCAGATCGAGCGCCCGGCGCATCGCCGGGAGCGCCTCCCGGGCGCGCTCGCCGAGCAATTCCAGCGTTCTGGCCGCGTGGAGGGCAACTTCCGGCGAGTCGGCGGCAAGGGCCTTGGCCAGCACGGCGAGCGGCTCGCCGGTCTCGCCCATCCGCGCCAGGGCGCCCGCCGCCTCGATCCGCACCACCGGCGAGGAGTCCGAGAGCCGCTGCCGCAGCGCCGCCCGGGCGGTCTCCGGCAGTTTGCCCGCGGCGCCCAAACCCATCGCCGCCCAGTAGCGCACGCCGCCGTCTCCATCGGCCAGAAGTTCCACCTGTTCCCGCCATGCGTCGCCGCGGCCACCCAACCCGGCCGCGTCGAGCAGCCGTCGGATCGGATAGCGTTCCGCGTCGCGGGCAAGCTCGAAGGGCGTCATTTTTTCTCCAAGCCGCTCCCAGACCTGCGGCTCGGTAAGGAATCCGGCGTCGCGCGTTTCGAGTTGCCAATCGCGCAATTCAGCCCGCATCGTTTCCAGCCGGGCCTGGTGCTCCGGCAGGGCGGCCAGGTTTTGCACCTGGTGGGGGTCGCTCGCCGTGTCGTACAGTTCCTCCGCCGCGCGGCGCGGCGCCGCGTAGGTCAGTTGGGCGGGGCCGAGCCTGCCCTCGGCGGCGAGCCGCTTGAGCTCTTGGCGGAAGGTCGACCCGTCCGAGAAGCGTTCCGGCGGCATCGCCGAGAGGTGCGGCATGTAGTTGCGGATATAGAGCCAGCGGTCGTCGCGGACGGAGCGCGACAGGTCGAACACGTCATCGACGCGGTCGCGGGCGCCGTAGACCAGTC
>JAMOAF010001118.1 GCA_023621895.1 Planctomycetota bacterium | reverse complement strand
ACAAGGAATCGAAAACCTACACGATGGACGGCAAGAAGATCGATGCCGCCGGCATGGTCGACCTGCTTGCCGGGTGGTGCGCCAAGTATCCAATCGTCTCGATCGAGGACGCCTGCGATGAAGACGACTGGGACGGTTGGAAGCTGCTGACCGAGAAGCTCGGCGGCAAGATCCAGCTCGTCGGCGACGACCTGTTCGTGACCAACACCAAGCGGCTGAAGCGGGGCATCGACGAGGGAATCGCCAACAGCATCCTGATCAAGGTCAACCAGATCGGCACGATCACCGAGACGATCGAGGCAATCGAACTGGCGCGCCGCAACGGTTACACGAGCGTCACCAGCCATCGCAGCGGCGAGACCGAGGACGCGACGATTGCCGACCTGGCGGTCGCCCTGGGCACGGGCCAGATCAAGACCGGTTCGGCCTCGCGGACCGACCGGATGGCCAAATACAATCAGCTTCTCAGGATCGAAGAGCAGTTGGGCGCTGCGGCCGTCTACGGCGGAAGCCTGTTCCAGCGGAAGTAGGCTACAGGCACCAGGCGGCAGCCGCGGGGGCTTGGCCCCGGCGGCTGCCGCGTGTCACAGGCTACAGGCCACGGGCGGAATGCTGAAAACGGCAAGGTTCAAGGCTCAATTCCCAATGCTTAACAGGGGGCAAGCTTGGGCCTTTGACTGGGAGCACCGGACTCTGAAGCTTGGACCTTGGACCTTGGATTGTGAACCTTGCCCTGAAAACCGGCCGCTCGGTTCCCGGGCAAATGCTATGCTTTCATCAGGTCCTGTGGCCCGTATCCAGCAAGGTCTGACCCAGAGCGAACCTGTGGCCTGTGCCCCGTGAATTGTAGCCTCCCTCTGACCTCGACCCTCGCTCCCGGAAGCGCCCTGCCGGCGGCAGCCGCGCCTGCCCGGCCGCTCAGCGTGCTTCACGTGATCAATGGCGAGTACTACGCGGGGGCGGAACGCGTGCAGGACCTGCTCGCGCTCGGTCTGCCGCGGTTCGGTTGCCGGCCGGGATTCGTCTGCGTCAAACCCGGCCGTTTTGCCAAGGACCGCCGCTCGGCCGAGACGCCGCTCGTTTCGATCCCTTTACGGCATCCGTGGGACCGCCGGGCAGTACGGGCGATTGCCGAGCTCGTGCGATCGGCAGGCTACGACCTGCTCCATGCCCACACGCCACGGAGCGCCTGGGCAGCCCTTTCCGCGGGGCGGATCACCGGCCGGCCCGTTGTTTACACCGTTCACGATCTGTTTCTCGGCCAGGCCGAGACGCTCGCCCAACGGCTGGCCAACCATTATACGATCCGCCGGCTGCGGCAGGCCGCGATGGTGATCGCCGTCTCGCCCGAAGGGTACAGGCTTGCCGAGCGACTGCGGTTGGGAAAGTCGCGTGGATTGGTCCTCAATGGCGTGCCGGCCGCGGGTGGAATGGCCGAGCGCGGCACGCCCGATGAGTGGACGCTCGGCACGGTGGCGCTGATCCGGCCGTCGAAGGGGATCGAGCTTCTGATTCGCGCGACGGCTCGGCTGCGGGATCGCGGGCGGAAGGTGAAGACGGTCGTGGTCGGACCGTTCCACACTCCGCAGTACGAGCGGGAAATCCGCGAACTCGTCCACTCGCTCGGCGCGGCTGGAGTCGTCGAGCTGGCCGGCTTCAGCGACGACGTGCCGGCCCACCTCCGCACGTTCGACCTGTTCGTTCTACCCAGCGTCGGCCCCGAGGGGTTGCCGATGGTGATGCTCGAAGCCATGGCCCAAGGAGTCCCCGTGATCGGTTCCGATGTGCCGGGAATCGGCGACATGCTCCGCGACGGGATCGACGGGCGCGTGGTCCGGGCTGGCAGCACGCGCGCCCTGGCCGACGGGATCGACGACTTTCTTCTCGGCCGCTGCGACTGGCAAGCGGCGCGGCGCGCGGTCTTCCGCCGCCACCGCGACGAGTTTTCGGATCAGCGGATGGCCCGCGAAACGGCCGGCATCTATCGCATGGTCGCCGGCGCAATGTGACGACGGCGCCCTGCCTGGTTTCCAACCACGCTTCCTGGTTCCCAATCGCGTCTCCTGGTTCCCAAGCGCGTCTCCTGGTTCCCAAGCTCCAGCTTGGGAACCTCCGCCCTGCCCAGGCCGCCGGCCGCATCGGCTTGCCCCGCGCTTGCATCAGACTCGGCGGGGCATCAGAATTGGCTCCCGTCAGGCGGAAAGGAAAAGCGTAACGCGGCTCGGAGCGTCAAGCAGGGCCCGCCGCATACCATCCGCCACCGTGCCAAGGACTTCTGAACCATGAACCCTTTCCTCCTCTCCCGCCGTGAACTCCTGAAGCTCACCGGCGCCGCCGCAGCCGGAGTCCTGCGTGCGCATCGTCCGCTCTTGGCCTCCGCGCCCGGCGGCGATGGACTTGGGTGCTTGGTGGGCCATCCGACCGGCGAACAGGTCGGCATGAAGGTCCTGGCCGACGGCGGCAATGCCATCGATGCCGTGGTGGCGGCGGCGCTCGCCGCGGCCGTGGCAGCGCCGAATCAAACGGGCATTGGCGGATACGGGATGCACGCGGCGATTGCGATCCGTGACGGCGAGCGGATCGCCGCCATCGACGGCAACTCCGCCGCGCCGGCTGCGATGCGTGCCGATACCTTCAAGCCCGGCCCGAATGGAAAAGTCCCCGGCGGAGTCAACCAGACTGGGTGGCTGTCCGCCGGCGTGCCCGGCATTCTCGCAGGTCTTCAACTTGCCCTGGATCAATTCGGCACGTGCCGCCTGGGCGACCTGCTGCCACCGGCGATCGACTTGGCGCGAAATGGTTTTCCTTGGCCCAAGGGCCTGGCTGCAATTGTTCGCGGCAAGCCACAGTTTCAGCAAGATGGCGGCTCGCGAAAGCTCTTTTTCCCGGGCGGTGCGCCGCTGGCGGCCGGCGCATTGTTCAAGAACCCCGAACTTGCCGAGATGCTCGCCGCGCTGGCCAAGGCCAACTCGGCGGAGGCGTTCTATCGAGGTGACATCGCCCAGTGCATCGCCGAGGGCTTTCGAAAGAACGGCGGGCTTGTCACCGCGAAGGACATGGCCGACTACCGGGCGAGGCTCGTCGAGCCCCTGGCGATCGCCTGGGGCGGATGTACAGTCCACACGGCCCCGCTCACGGCCGGCGGATTGAGCGTATTGCAGATGCTCCGCGCGATGCAGGCGATGAACTGGGAAAAAATGCCCGATGGCCTGCCGCGGACCCACGCCCGCATTGAAGCCATGCGACTGGCGTGGCGCGACCGGCTCGCGCTGTTGGGAGACCCGGATTTCGCGAAGGTTCCTATCGATCGGCTGCTCTCGGAGGACTACGCCCAAAGGTCGGCCGCCGAGATCCGCGCGGCGGTGGAGGCGGGCAAGTTCCTCGCGCACGCCGTCAAGCCCAACCCCCAGGGCGGCACCATCAATTTGACCGCAGCGGACGCAAAGGGCAATTTCGTCGTGCTCACGTTTTCTCACGGTGATTCTTTCGGCGCCTGCGTGACCGTCGAAGGGCTAGGCCTGACGCTCGGACACGGCATGTCGCGATTCGACCCCGACCCCGAGCATCCCAACTCGCCCGGCCCCGGCAAGCGGCCGCTAAACAACATGGTCCCCACGATCGTCACGCGAGACGGCAAAGCTGTTCTGGCGATTGGCGGAAGAGGCGGGCGGAAGATCCCAAACGCCCTCTTGGAGGTGCTCACGCAGTTCGTCGTCCTCGGCCAGCCGCTCGAATCCTCGATCGGCGCGCCTCGCTTGCACACCGAGGGCAGTGCGGCCCTTATTTTCGAGAAGGCCTGGCCCGCCGGTGAGACTGCCGCTCTCCGCCGGCTGGGCTACACCATCAGCACGGGGGGAAGCGCCAGTATGAGTGCCGTTGCGCGGGACAGCGGCGCGCTGCGCAAAGCCTGGCG
>JAMOAF010000294.1 GCA_023621895.1 Planctomycetota bacterium | reverse complement strand
CGCGCCAGGAGACCGTTTACACCTCGACCCATTGTCCGGGAATCGGCACCGGGTAGTAGCCGTTCGCGTCGGGCATCACCGGCGGCGGGCTGTCTTCGGTCATGGTGTCGATGTTGGGGCAAAGCTGGAAGTCCGACTTGAGCATCTCGTCCCAGGTGATGACCCGGCCCATGTGCATCGCCGCGCGGCCCATCAGTCCGGTCAGGTTCGAGTAGGCGGCCCGCTCCGCCTCATTCTGCGGCAGGTCTTGGCGGATGGAATTCAAGAGGACATTCCACTCCGCCTGCCAGCACGTGTAATTCTCCTTGGGAGCGCGCCAGACGATGTCGTCGCGCTTCGTGCGCGCCTCTTCGGTGTACACGTACTGCCCGCTCTTCGGATCGTACTTTGCGGTGACCTTCACCGGCGCGCACCGCTGGTCCTTGTAAATGTGGCACGTGCCCGAATGAACCGTCCCGGAAAACTGGGCGGCCCGCTTCGTGCCGTGCACGAAGGTGGCGAACTCCGTGTAGCAATTGGGAATGTAGCGGACCACGTCGTACGCCTTGGCGCCGTCGGCGAAGGTATATTCCACGGAGAAGGAGTCCAGGCCCTGGCCGGCGTCGTTGCTGTTGGCGGCGCGGCCGCAGATGCCGTGGGCGGTGACCGGATAGTTGTCGTCCTTCAGCCAGCAAATCTCGTCGATCTGGTGGATATCCATTTCCGCCCAAAGACCGCCGGACACCCAGAGGATGTGCGTCCGGTTCTGAATCTGCCAGAGCAGTTCTTTCATGTCCGCCGGGCGCTTGGGCGACATCCCCCCGCACGGCTCCATGCGATACGCGCGGATCAGTTGGACCGGTCCCAACTCGCCGTCGCGAATCCGCTTGATCAGTTCCTGCCGGTTCACGGAGTGGCGGCACATCAGGCCCGCGGCGATCTTCAGGTTCTTCTTCTTGGCCTTTTGGCCGGCCTCGACGACCCGCCGCACGCCCACCGGATCGATCGCGAACGACTTCTCCATGAACACGTTGACGCCCTTGGAGACCGCGTAGTCGAGGTGGACCGGGCGGAACGCGGGATACGTGGTCAGCATGGCGATGTCGACGCCGGGCCGCAGGCAATCGATCGCCTTCTTGTAGGCGTCGAATCCCACGAACCGGCGCTCCGGCGGCACATCGACTTGGCTTGGGTATTGTTGGCTGAGGACCTTGTGCGACCCCTCCAGCCGATTCGCGAAAATGTCCGCCATGGCGACCAGCTTGCAGGGGCCGTTGGGCGACTCGAATGCATTGACCACCGCGCCGCTGCCACGGCTGCCGCTGCCGATCAGGGCCAGGCGAATCGTGTTGTCCTCCGCGGCGTGGACGCGCGGAATCGCCGCGCCGGTCAGGGTGGCCCCGGCGGCAAGCATTCCGCTCAATTTCAAAAAATCCCGGCGCGAATTCGTGCCCGCTGGTTCCTGCGACAATCTGGTTTCTCGCTTCATCGCTGCTCTGGCCTTAATATTGGGGAGTTCTGAACGGGGTTCTCGATACCAGGCGCGCCGGGGTGCCTGCCCAGCGGCTATCGTTCCCGAATGCTAACGCGGCGGCTCGCGGCAATCAAGTCGGCGGTTGTGGAGTGTTGGGGCGCGCCGGCAGCGCCATCCGGCGGCGATCCGCGCCTGCCGCCAGGCAGAGCACGGCGGCCCGCGCCCCGTCCCCCGTCCCCCTCGCGCCGCTGGTGGTGCTATAATCCGCGGTATGAACACCGACCCGACGCTATCCCAAGACGGCCCTCAGCGGCTCCGGGCGCAGGAGCGAAGCCTCCAGAGCGTCAGACCGCCTGCTTCCGTTCCGGGTTACGACCTGGAGCAACTCCTCGGGACGGGCGCGTTTGGCGAAGTCTGGCTGGCGGTCGAGCGGAACACGGGCCGGCGCGTGGCGATCAAGTTTTACGCACATCGGGGGGGGCTCGATTGGTCCCTGTTGTCTCGCGAGGTCGAGAAGCTGACGTTTCTGTTCGCCGACCGCCACGTTGTCCAGTTGATCGGGGTCGGCTGGGACGCGGAGCCGCCGTACTACGTGATGGAGTACATGGAGCACGGCTCGCTGGCCGATCGGCTCCAGTCGCGGCCACTCTCCTGCGCCGAAGCCGTGGCGATCGTCCGCGACGTGGCGATCGGCTTGATACACGCCCACGGCAAGGGGGTGCTCCACTGCGACCTGAAGCCGGGCAACGTCTTGCTCGACCAGGACCAGAAGCCGCGGCTGGCGGATTTCGGCCAATCGCGGTTGTTCCGCGAGCAGACGCCGGCCTTGGGCACGCTCTTTTACATGGCGCCGGAACAGGCCAATCTCGAGGCCGTGCCCGACGCTCGCTGGGACGTCTATGCCCTCGGAGCCCTTCTCTACTCGATGTTGACCGGCAGTCCGCCCCACCGCGACGAAGCGGCCGTGGGGCGGCTCAACGGGATCGACGATTTCAGGAAACGGCTTGCCGAGTACCGGTCCTTGATCCGCCGGCGGGGAGCGCCGAGCGAGCATCGGCAGATTCGCGGGGTGGATCGGGCCTTGGCGGAGATCATCGAGCGGTGCCTGGCGCCGGACCCGAAGAAGCGCTACCCCAACGTGCAGTCGGTGCTCGATGCGCTCGACGCCCGAGAGGCCCGCCGGGCCCGCCGCCCGGCGATGCTCCTGGGCACGTTTGGCCCGGCGCTGGTGCTCTTGGTCGTTTCGCTCTTCGTTTGGCGCGGGTTCAACGCCGCGGTCGAGCGGTCGCGGAGGGAACTGGTCAACCGGGCATTGAAAACGAACCAGTTCGCCGCGCGCTCCGCGGCCAAGGCGATTGCCGCCAACGTCGACCGGCGTTGCCGCGCGGTCGAGCAGTTGATCGAGTCCGACGAGCTGATCCGGGCGTTTCTCGAGGCGACGGAGAGTCCGGAGCTCGTTGAGCTTTCGAAGCCGTTGTGCGACCCCAATCTGCCGGAGGAGCAACTCGAACCCTTGCGCGAGCGATTCCGCGAACATCCGGTGCGTCGGGCCTTGCAGGCCGCCCTGGAAGCCGCGATCCCCGCCGAGATGGTCGCCGGCAGGAACGTCAACAGTTGGTTTCTCGACGATGCCCGGGGCCTGCAAATCGCCCGCGTGCCGGAGGAGGCGAAGGCCTCCACGGTGGGGCGGTGGTACGCCTGGCGGTCGTACTTCCACGGCGGGCCGGTCGACCTCGAGCCGGGCCAGAAACCGGCAGAGGGCGTGCACCTGGAGCGAACGTCGCTCTCGGGCGCATACCGCAGCGAAGCGATGGGCATCTGGAACGTCGCTGTTTCCACGCCGATCCGCTCGGCCGGCGGCGAGGAGTTCCTCGGCGTGGCCGGATTGAGCGTGGGGGTCGGCCGGCTGGTGGAATCGCTTGAAGCGGAAGACAGGCGGAGCCAGTTCGCGGTGCTCGTCGAGCGCCCCCTGCCGCACGCGCCGGGCCACATCCTGGAACACCCGGTGATGAGCGCGTGGGAGAATGGGAACCATGCCAACGGATTGCAGCCGCTGCGGATCGGCCACGATGAGTTTCCGGCGACCGCCGAGTTGAAGGTCAACTACCGCGATCCGGCCGGCCAGGTCGATCCGGCCTACCAGCAGCGCTGGCTGGCGGACTCGGCCGAGGTGATTTCCGAGTCGGGCGACACCGGCTGGTCGGTGATCGTCGAGGAGTCGTACGAGACGGCCATCGGGGCCACGCTCCGCGATCTGCGAGCAGGCCTGATCGCCTATAGTTGGCGCGCCCTGCTGATGGTCGTCGTGGTCGTCGTGGGGCTGTGGGGCGTGGCCTATCGGCTACTCGAACAGTCCGGACCGGCGCGGCTCGCCTCGCTCGGCGATGGCGAGACCCCGGGGGCGAGCGCCACCTCGCGATCCGCGGCGGAACCGACCGATGCGCCGGGGGCAGCGCCGCCCGCCACGCC
>JAMOAF010000995.1 GCA_023621895.1 Planctomycetota bacterium | reverse complement strand
GGGCAAGCCCACGCGGCTATCACGCTCTCATGAATTCCTCCCGGAATCACGCAATTTAGAATCGCCAGATTCTGGAAATTGGACCTTGAAAATTGGGTTTTGAACCTTGCCCACTTCATGAAAAAGGAGAATCGAATTGCCAAGCTCCAGACGCCCCCGCGTAGCACGACGCCGAGAGCCGGCGAGCAGCCAATTGTCGTACGCTACGACAGGTTTGCCTCCCATCCAGGCGAGTTGTAGATCAGGTTGGGCGCAGACGCTGACTGGCCGGTATGTATTCATAGCGGTGGCGGCCGCGCTGTTGCCAGCCACAAGTCCGGTTCGCCTGGCCGCCGGAGAGCAAACCGCGGGCGACGGCGCGGCGGTGTCTATCCAAAATGAGCTGCTGCGCGTCAGCGTGGATCGGCAAGATGGAAGACTGCTGGCACTGGAGGATCTCCTTGCGAAGCACAATCACGTGGGCGATGGAAAATCAGCCGGCGGACTCTGGCAATTGGAGTTGTCGCGCGACGGCCGCAAGACGGTGCTACAGCCCGAGCAGGCAGCGGCCTTCCGATGCGAGACCGCTTCGCCCGACCAGAACCGGCTGCGGCTGACATGGGAGGATTTCTCGTCGCCCGACGCCGCGGGGCTTCGTGTTGAGGTGGTCGCGGAACTGGAGGGCGGCGAGCCGGTCAGCCGCTGGGGAATCTCGGTGGACAAGCCGGCCGCGGTTGGCCTGGAGGAAATCCGTTTTCCGCGCTTGTGCGCTCTCCGCCGGCAGGCGGAGGAACGGCTTGCCGTTCCCGCCTGGATGGGACAGCAGTTGGCCGATCCGCGAAAGACGCTCGGCGGCACGGAGGGGCGCGGGCGCCGGCTCGCCTGGGATTATCCCGGCGTGCTCTCGCTGCAATGCCTGGCCTACTACCAGAACGGCGGATGCGGCTTCTCGACGTCGTGCGACGACGCGGCCGCCAGCCGCAAGACGTTTGCTTTTTGGGGGACGGCCGGCGGCGACGTGCACCACGAGGTGATCCATTATCCGGTGGGCACGGCTGGCGAGGCTCCGCGCTACGCGCTTCCCTACCGGGTTTCACTCGGGGTGTTCCGCGGCGACTGGATCACGGCTGCCGAACGTTATCGCGCGTGGGCGATCCGCCAGCCCTGGGCCCTCGAGAGCCGGCTGCGGCGGGGCCTGGTTCCCGCGTGGGTGCTGGAAACCGGTCTCTGGCAGTGGAATCGAGGCGCATCGCCGGGCGTGCTCCCGCCCGCCGCCGCGCTCCAAGCGCGCTTGGGCCTGCCGGTGCGGGTGTTCTGGCACTGGTGGCACGGCTGCCCTTACGACATCGGCTTCCCCGAATACCTGCCGCCTCGCGAGGGGACCGAGGCCTTCCGGCGGGCGGTCGCAAAAGCCCACGACGACGGTCTGCGGATGCTGGTCTACATGAACCAGCGGGCGTGGGGATTGAGCACCAAGAGTTGGGCCGACGAAGGCGCGGAGCGGTTCGCCGTCAAAGCCCAGGATGGGAAAATCCGCCCGGAGGTCTACAACATCTTCACCGGCAAAGCGCTGGTCTCCATGTGCCTGGCGACGCCGTTCTGGCGAAACAAGTACGCCGGCCTGGCCGAGGAGGCGTTCCGCGACCTGGGGGTCGACGGAATCTACATGGACCAGGCCTGTAGCCAGAAGCCCTGCTTCGACCCCGATCATGGCCATCCCCTGGGCGGGGGCAGCTCGTGGATCGAAGGTTTCCGAACCCTCTCCGAGGATATCCGCAACCGCTGCCGCGGCGAGCGAGCGATTGTTCTGTCGGGCGAGGGATGCGGCGAGGCCTGGCTCCCCTACCTCGACCTGATGCTGGCCCTCGAAGTCAGCAGGGAGCGCTACTCGTCGGCCGAGAATCCTTGGGAGGTAATCCCGTTTTTTCACGCCGTCTACCATCCGTATGCCGTGATCTACGGCAATTACTCGTCGCTCGTGATGCCCCCTTACGACGAGCTTTGGCCGGCCGAGTTTGCTCCGGCCGAGCCCCTGGCGCTCTTGGATCAGAAGTTCTCGCGGCAGTTTTACCTGGAGCAGGCCCGGACCTTCGTCTGGGGGCAGCAGCCGACGCTGGCCAATTTCCGGCCGGCCCTGCTCGAGCAGCGCGCCGAAGAGATCGATTACATCGCGCGGTTGGCGCGGGTGCGAAGCCGGTCGATCAAGTATCTGCTCCATGGCGAGTTTCTCCGCCCGCCCGAACTCAGCGCCCCGCAAGCCACCGCGGACTTCTCGCGGCTGTCGATCTACGCGGGGCAGAAGAGCCGCTTGACCTCGTCGCGGAAGTCGATCCCCCTGGCGCTTGCCGGGGCCTGGCGAGCGGCTGATGGCGACGTGGCCCTGGCGCTGGCCAGCCTTGCCGATGAAACGCTCTCGCTGTCCTTCACGATCGACCGGCAGTATTATGGCCTTCCACAACAACCGCGCGTCCACCGCATCGACGAGCGCGGCCGAGAGCCGATCGAACTGCCAATCGGCGAGGACGGTCGGCTCGAACTGAAGCTGCCCCCGCGCGAAGCCTGGATGATCGAGTTTTCGAATCGCTTGTAGGGTGGTCCAGAGCGGGCCATCGCAACGCGTCACAGGTGGCCGAAAACGCGTCCGGAGCCGGGGAGGTTGAGTGGACCATGCCCGTAACGGCGGCCCGCCGGCAGCGCCCCGGACATTAACACCCATGCCCATTACCGGCTGAATTGCCCCTCCCGCCGGCTATCCAGCCGATCCCGCCTCCATCAATCAATCAAGGAGCCCCTCATGTCCAACGTTTCACGACGCAGCTTCCTCAAGCGCGCCGCGGCCACGGCCGGCGCCGGTGCGGTCTTCACGATTGCCGGGACCAGGTCCTCCGGTTCGATCCTCGGAGCCAACGACACCGTGCGGATCGGCGTGGCGGGCATCCACGGCCGCGGCCAGGTCCACATGAGCGAGTTTGCCAGAATGCCGGGAGTGAAGGTCACTTACCTGATCGACCCGGACGCGTCGCTGCACGAGAGCCGGGCCCAGAAGATCCGGCAGATGGGCGGCAACACGCCCATTTGCGTGCAGGATATCCGCAAGGCCCTCGAAGACAAGAATCTCGATGCGATCTCGATTGCCAGCTGCAACCACTGGCACGCGCTGATGACGATCTGGGCCTGCCAGACCGGCAAGGACGTCTACGTCGAGAAACCGATGAGCCACAACCTGTTCGAGGGGCGGAAGTGCGTCGAGGCGGCCGAGAAATACAAGCGGATCGTCCAGCACGGCACCCAAAGCCGCTCCGTCTCAAGTTGGAGGAAGACGGTCGCGGCGATCGCCAGCGGGAAGTATGGCAAGCTGCGCGTCTCGAAGGGATATGCGTCGAAGGTCCGCTGGAGCATCGGCTTCAAAAACGACGAACCAGCGCCGGAAACACTCGACTTCAACCTCTGGCTCGGCCCGGCCGCAAAGCGACCCTTCAACCGGCACTTCGTCCACTACAACTGGCACTGGTTCTGGGACTTCGGCAACGGCGAGATCGGCAACCAGGGCGCCCACCAGTTGGATGTCGCCCGCTGGGGCATCCCGGGCGGGACGCTGCCGAAGCGCGTGCTCAGCATGGGTGGCCGCTGGGTCGAGTCAACCGCCGGCAAGGCTCCGTTCACCGACCAGGGTGAGACGCCCAACATGCTGGTGACCGTTTACGACTACGGCGATTGCCTGCTGGTGATGGAAATCGCCGGACTCAACAACAGAACGCTGATCGAGGGCAACCCGAAGCCCCAGACGAAGGTCGCCAACGAGTTCTATACGACCGAGGGCGTGCTCACCAGCGGCGAGTTCACGCCCAAAGGCGGCGACAAGAGCCAGTCGCTCGGCGTGGAGGCCAAGACGTGGGCGGAGAATGAGTTCAACAACGTCATCTTCAAGAACTTCATCGACTGCGT
>JAMOAF010000893.1 GCA_023621895.1 Planctomycetota bacterium | reverse complement strand
GGCCAGGGTGATCACGATTGCCAAATCAACCGCTGACAAGCTGAAAGTCCCAAATGGCGCATGAAGGAAAGGCATGTAAACGACCAGGACCAGCAGAATCAACTCCCAGATGATTGCCAGATTCAACCACTTGTTGGCAAACGGCCGATTCAGCACCGAATGCCGGTCGGAGCGGAAGTTGTATGCCTTGAAGAACTGGATTAACACCAACGAGACGAACGTCATGGTCATCGCCTCGGCATCGCTGCGGCCGGACTGCCTCGCCCAGATGAACAGGCCAAGGTTGACCACCGTGGACCACACCCCGCCAACCGTCATCAAGGTGACCACCGGCCGGGTGAAGATTCCGGTCCGCGGATTGCGCGGCTTGCGGCGCATCAGGTCTTCATCGGGCGGGTCCACGGCTAAAGCCAAGGCGGGCAGACCGTCGGTGGCAAGATTGACGTACAGAATTTGCACGGCGCTCAACGGCAGGGGAAGGCCCGCCAGCGTGGCCCCGGCCATCAAGCCGATTTCGCCGATATTCGACGAAATCAGGTACATCAAGTACTTCTTGATATTCCCGAATACGACCCGGCCCTCCTCGACCGCCGCGACGATCGAGGCGAAATTGTCGTCGGTCAGCGTCATTGCGGCTGCTTCTTTGGTCACGTCCGTGCCTGTGATCCCCATGGCAATGCCGATCTCCGCCTTTTTGAGCGCCGGCGCGTCGTTTACCCCGTCGCCCGTCATGGCGACAATGTGCCCCTTCGCTTGCCACGCCGTCACGATGCGGAGCTTGTGCGCCGGAGAGACTCGGGCGTAGACGTCGATGCTCTCGACATCGCGGGCGAAATCGTCCTCGCTCATCGCTTCCAGTTCGGCCCCGATGACAACGCGGCCGCTCCGGAGCAGACCGAGTTCGCGGGCGACGGCTTGGGCGGTGAGCGGGTGGTCGCCGGTAATCATTACCGGCCGGATGCCGGCCTGCTGGCAGACCTGGATCGCGGCCTTGGCCTCCGGCCGCGGCGGGTCGATCATCCCCACGATCCCGAGAAACGTCATCTCGCTTTCGGGGTCCTCCGGCATCGGGCCCGACTTCGACGCCACCGCCAGCACTCGCAGGGCCTCGCTCGCCATCTCGCGGCCCGCGTGCAAAATCGCCTCCCGGCTCCCGGCGTCAAGGGGCGATTCGCCCTCCTCCGTCATCTGCCGCGTGCAAGACGCGAGGATGACTTCCGGCGCGCCCTTCGAGCATGCCATGGCCACTCCCGCCCCGTCGTGCACCGTGGTCATCCGCTTGGTTTCGGAGGTGAAGGGAATCTCTTTGACGCGGGGGAATTGCCCGTCGAGGTCGGCCTTGTCCAAGCCGGCCTTGGAGGCGGCCACGACCAGCGCCCCCTCCGTCGGATCGCCCTTGACCTGCCAGAGGCCATCCGACTCATTGCGGACGATATGCGTGTCGGAGGCCAGCGCGCCGGCCTGAAGCAACTGCATCACCGGGCCGGGCGGCTCCACAACCGAGCCGGCGCGCAAAAACTCGCCCTCCGGCGCATAGCCCGCGCCGGAGACCTCCAGCATTTGGCCCGCCGAAAAAATCTTGCGGATCGTCATCTGGTCTTTCGTCAGGGTGCCGGTCTTGTCGGAGCAGATCACCGAGGTGCTCCCGAGCGTTTCAACCGCCGGCAGGCGGCGCATCAGGGCATGGCGCTTGACCATCCGCTGCACGCCGATGGCGAGCGAAATCGTGACCACCGCCGGCAGGGCCTCGGGGACCACGGCAACCGCCAGCGCAATGCCGAAAACGAGCATCTCGAGCAGGGGTTGGCCGCGGAGCAGCCCGAGGGCGACAATGATCCCCACAACCACCAGCGCGGCCCGCGCCAGCACGACGCCGACCTTGTCCAGGTTCTCCTGGAGCGGCGTTCTGCCGACGTCGATCGTCTCCAGCATTCGGGCAATCTTGCCAAACTCGGTACTCATTCCGGTTGCGACGACGATCGCGCGGCCGCGGCCGTAGGTCGCGGCGGTCCCGGCATACGCCATGTTCCGGCGGTCGCCCACGGCCAGTTCGGCGTCGGCAAGTGGCGCGGCGTGCTTCTCCACCGGAACCGACTCGCCCGTCAGCGAGGCCTCTTCGATTTGCAGGTTGACCGCCTCAATCAGCCTGGCATCGGCCGGAATCTTGTCGCCTGCGCGCAGGAGGATCACGTCGCCCGGCACCAGGTCGCGCGCCGCGATCTCAACCTCCTCTCCGTCGCGAAGTGCGGTTGTCGTGGGCGCCGCCATCTGCCGCAACGCCTCGATGGCCCGATCGGCGCGGTACTCCTGCACGAAACCCAGCAGCACGGCGAACAAGACGATGACGGCAATCGCGATCGCCTCGATCGGGTGCCCAAGAAAGGCGGAAAGCACCGTCGCAATAAGGAGAATCACGATCAACACATTCTTGAACTGCGCAAAAAGAATCGTCCACGGAGACGTGCGGTGGACGCTCTGGAGCTCGTTCGGCCCATATTCCGCCAGGCGGCGCGCCGCCTCTGGCCGCGACAGCCCGGTGGGCGCGGATTTCAGCCGAGACATCACGGTCTCGCTAGACAGCGTGTGCCAGAGGGGGGTCGATTCGTTCATGAACTGAGCTTTCACTCCGTCGGGATTGCCTTTTTTGTGCCGCGGCTGGCTCGCAAGGGGGCATAAACACAGCCGGCGCCTGATCGGTCCGAATCCATTACTCGAACTTCCCCGCCGCTGCGTGTCAATCCTCCAAGGCGGTCTTTTTTGGACGCCGCACGCTTGACATGGCTCCGCCGGAGGGCAAGAATCAGCGTTTTCACGCTGCCGGCGTCCGCTCCCGGTCACGCCCGTACACACCCACGACGAGGATCGCCATGCGTCTGCACCTGCTTCGACTGACTGTGCTTGTGCTGTTGAGCGCCCTTGCGGTAGCAACCACTGCCTCGGGCGAGGGGCTCAAGCCGCCGATCAAGGTCGGCATCATCGGCCTGGATGCCCACGGACTGCCCTGGACCCAGATTATCAACAATCCCGACGCCAGCGGTGAGCTGGCCGACATCAAGGTTGTGGCCGCGTATCCCGGCGGCAGCCCCGACATTCCCTCCAGCATGGGAATCCTCGGGCGGAGCGTCGAGCCGGTCCGCAAGCTCGGCGTGGAGATCGTCGATTCCATCGACGCGCTGCTGGGCAAGGTCGACGCCGTGCTGCTGTTGAGCATCGATGGGCGCGTGCATCTTGCGCAGGCCAAGCCGGTCTTCGCCGCGCGCAAGCCGATTTTCATCGACAAGCCGATCGCCGCTTCGCTGGCCGACACGATGCGGATTTTTGAACTGGCCAAGAAGAACGGCGTGCCCTGCTTCTCGAGCTCCTCGCTCCGCTTTGCGAAGGAGACCCTGGCGATGCGCGGCAACCCGCAAATCGGCGAGATCCGCGGGTGCGATCAGTACGCCCCCTGTTCGCTCGAGGAGCACCACCCCGATTTCTTCTGGTACGGAATCCACGGCGTCGAGCCGCTGTTCACCATCATGGGGACCGGTTGCCAGCAGGTCACCCGCGTGCACGCGGAGGGCCAGGACGTGATCGTGGGGCTTTGGGCGGGCGGCCGAATCGGGACGTGCCGCGGCCTCCGCGACGGCCGAACCGGCTACGGCTCGACGGTCTTCGGGACCAAGGCGATCCTCCCCGGCGGCGGCTTTGACGGCTATGAGCCGCTGATCGTGGAAATCGTCAAGTTCTTCAAGACCGGCAAGCCGCCGGTCAGCGCCGAGGAGACGCTGGAGATCATTGCTTTCATGGAAGCTGCCGACCAGAGCAAACGCCAGGGCGGCTGCCCGGTGAGCATCGAAACCGCCATGAAAAACGCCCAAAAAGAGGTGGCCGCGAACCCTGGTTCCAATTAAGGGCTTTGCCCTGAAGGGTTGCGGTTCTTTGGC
>JAMOAF010000141.1 GCA_023621895.1 Planctomycetota bacterium | reverse complement strand
AGTTCCAGGTGATGTTCTGGTGGTCGGTGATCAGCTCGGAGAGGCGAATCTCCTCGGCGTGGTCGAAGCCCAACTCGCTGAGGACGTGCGTTCGGGCCCGCTCGCCAAGCTTCCGAGCCTGCTGGCGGGCGTTTGCCAGATCGCGCGGGAGATCGATGACCTGGCCCTCCGCCCAAAGCTTCACCAGGTCGATTACGTGGCCCTCGACCTGGGTGTTGATGTGCCTCAAGAGGGCCGCGCTTTTCATTACGCCCAGGTCGTAGATCGCGTAGAGCAGGGTCAGCCGGGCGGCTTCGGCCATGTTCTTGCGGAAGGTTTCCCAGTCGATCGTCCCCTCCGGATCGATCAAGGCTCGGCTCCGCTGGAGGAGCGGGTCCGCCTGCGCCGAACCGAGCATCAGCTTGAAGGCATCGACCGACGAATAATCAATCGAGGCGAGGCAGAACTCGCTGGCCAGACGCCGGTAATACTGCCGTGCGGCGTCCAACTGGGTCTGGGTCCGCCCGATCAAATAGGCGTCGGTGGCCTCCGGCGTGAAACGGTCGCCGAACATGTCCTTGGCCAGCAGGTATTCGGCCTGGCGGACGGCTTCCGCGGCCCCGGCCTCTCCCTTGTGCTCGCGGCGGAGTTCGAAAGAGATCTCCAGGGCCAACGCATGTTGCCGCTGCTTGCCGGCTTCGCCCGGAAACAGGTCGCCGAGAATCGTCCGGTTCAGGTCGGCCCGCTCCTGCGCCGAGAGCGAGATGTAATCGCGTTTGGCGAGCCGGCCCTCGCCGCGCTTCAAAAGCAGCATCGTGTAGAGGCAGTCGTCCCAGGTGCGCAGGTGGTATTTGGTCTCGAATTTCGGCTGGTTCATGTACTTCAGGAGCTCGAAGTAGTTGGCGACCGACGCCCCGAAGGCGTGCTGGGTCATCAACTCGGGCGGCACGCCCTTGTAGAACATGGTTTCCATGGCGAGCTTCTGATCGAACTGCTCCTGGCGGCGCCACGGGCCATTGAGATTCCCCTCCTCGGGTCCGTAGACCTGGAACGCCCGCACGTTCTCCCGTTCAATCTGCGCCAGGGCGCGGAGCTGCATCTGCTGGACGACGGCCCCGTAGGTCGTGTAGGCGCCGGGGGTTTGCCGCAGCCGATCGATCGTCCCCTTGAAGGCTTCGACGAACTCGCTGCTGGAGACGACTCGGGGGTCGGGAAACCGGCTGCTTCCGGGGATCGTGGCGATGTCGAGGCTGCCGATCGACAGTCCACGGTGCTTCTCTTCCCAGCGCTGCTTGAAGAGCCGGATGAACTCGCCGTCGAGCGATTCATCGCGGATCCACCCCTTGCCGTCCGGGCTGGCTTGGTAAACGTAGACCGTCTGGTCCAGATCGCTTTTCATCCCGCTCTCGGTGTTGCCCGAATCGGAGATGCAGATTCTCCATTTCTGCTCCTGGCCGATCGAGGCGACCAGTTCGCGGATCATGGCGTCGCGAGCCTTCGCCATGTTCTTGCTGACCGTTTCGTGAATCTGGTCGACCGGATAGCCCTTCTCGCGGTAGGCCTTGCTGGGCTCGGGCAGCTTGTGGTCGACCAGGTAGGCAACCATCTTGAAGGCGTGCTCGCCCTCGCCGGCCGCCGCATACAGCGAGCTCATCAGGTTGTGGAGGCTTTGCCGCTGGTCGGGCGACATCGCTTCGTAGCTCTGGCCGACCAGGGAGCCGTTATCTGTCAGCCACTTGTTGTAGACCTCCATGACCTTTTCGGGCGACCCGCGGTGGGCGCCCTCCTCGGTCGGCGGGGGAGGCAGCAGATCGACGAACGAGGCGATGCGGATGCGAGTTGCCTCGCGCTGGTCCTCGTCGTCCTCGGCCGATTGCCCCAAGGCAACGGTCGCCGCGAGCAACGCGACGGGGAGGATTGCCGCGACGGCAAGACAAGAACACACTCCCCTTCGCTCCCACGTAGACATGCACGCCTCCAGGCATCGGCCGGTTGACCGTCGACTTGCGCGGGCCCCAAGTGCTTCCGCCCATTATCGCCGCCGCCCGCATGGTGGGTCAACGCGGGTCACGGCTCGCCGAAATCGGTGAAGAACAACTCGAACGTGTGGTCGCGGACGTCTTTCGTGTCGTTGCCTCCCGAGCCGTAGACCTTCACCCGTTCGAAGGCGATCACCTCGTAGAGCAAATCGAGCTGCGTTCCGACTTTCCGAAACAGGCGCGCCGTGTCGCCTTCGCACTCGAAGTGATCGTCCTTGGTCGTGTCGTAGATTCGCGCCACGTCGAAGCCGCTCTCGCTCGCCGTGGCATGGACTTCGTCGAATGCCCGGGCGGTCACCGTGACGCCGGCCTTGACTAGCTCCGTCTTGTGACTCTTGAAGTAGAAGACGTCGTCGACTTCGGAGTCCGGGCCGGGCAAGTCGGTGAAGTAAGCCACGTCGCCCTCGCCGCCCCCGGCGCGAACGATGACGGACCCAAATCCCACGGCCAGGTGATCGCGGCGCTTGCCCTGCATCCGGGCGGAGTTGTCCGCTCCATGGTACGTGAAGGTCTCGTTGCCGTCGGTGCCGTCGAAGACCGCCGCGTCGTTGCCCCCCGAGCCGGGATCGCAGACGATCGAGGCGAACTTCTTTGCCCGCAGCGAATAAACCGTGTTCTTCGCCCGCAGCCGCACGAAGTCCTCGTAGCTTTTCAGCTTGTCGGAACCGCTCGATCCGTGGAGAATCGCCGCGTCGACGCCGCCTCGCGCGGAGTACGACTGCAAGTCCTCGAATCCGCTGGCTTCGACGGAATAAGCGGCCGCTCCGACGCCCGCCGCGTGGCTCATCACCACGCGGTCCGGCCAGGCCTCCAACCTATCGTCGCCCGGCGAGTCGTAGAGCCAGACGACATCCCGACCCTCGCCGGCGTCGAACTGGAATGTCGCGACCTCGCCGTCCTCGAACTTGTAGACCACGCCGTTGACGGTGATCGTGCAGGAGGCCCCGGCATCGAAGTGAAAATCATCATCCTGCGGCGTGCCGTGGGCAGTGAGAGAATCACCGGCCACGTGGACCAGGTTTGCCAGCCACAGTTCCACGCCCGAGGCGGAGCCGCTGACCTTGACGAGGTAAGTCTGCCCCTCTTCCACGGCATAATCGATTCGCGGCGTCGCATCGGCGGGATTCGAGACAGCCAGCGGCGCGGCCGTGTCTTCTGGGGCGTAAAGGCCAATCGCAAGCTGCCCGGAGGTCCATGCAGCGGCCGACTGGATCGTCAGCCACCCCGCGTGCGAGGTCTCCAGGCGATACCACAGCTCGCCGGCGCTGGGATTAAGCCCTTCCAACCGCCTGAAATCGACGGCGCCCAGGTCGACGACAACCAGGCCCTCATCGTCGTCGGTATTGACCAGCGAGAATTGCCGAGCCGGAAGCGCGGCGTAGATCGGATCGCCGCCGCCGGGCCGGCCAACCGTCACCTGGTAGTCTACGTCGCCGTCGTCCGCGTCATCGTCCACCCCCGTAACCGTCACCTGCTGGGCCGAAGACCAGTTCTGGGGTGTGAAGGTCAACAGTGCGGGCGAGACGGTTCCTTCGGCCGTGTTGCCCGACTGGACGGCGATGGTGACCGCGCCGATTGGCTGCGTATCGAGCACCACGGTGAACGCCGCCGTGCCGCCGGCCTCGGTCGTCCGCCGTTCCGTCTGCCACTGGATCGTCACGCCGGCCGTGTCGTTGTCGGTGTTGATCACGGAGACGTCCGCTGGGTCGACGCCCGAGTATTTTCCGTCGCTGCTGGTTACCGGCCCGACGTGGATCGTGTAACCCACCTCGCCGTCGTCCACCAGGTCGTTCACGCCGGTCACGGTGACCGTTTGCGGAATGTTCCAGTTGGCCGAGGTGAAGGCGAGGCTGGCCGGAGAGACCGTTCCTTCGCTCGCGTCGCTCGACGAGAGGCTGATCGTTACGCCGGCC
>JAMOAF010000584.1 GCA_023621895.1 Planctomycetota bacterium | reverse complement strand
GCCGAGTTCTGACGATGGAGTTCGTCGACGGGATCAAGCTGATCGAGACGGACCGTTTGTCGGAGGCGGGCCTCGATCTTGAGGAGATCGCGCGGCGCGGGGCGATGCTTTATCTGGACATGATTTTCGGCAAGAGTTTCTACCACGCCGATCCTCACCCGGGCAATGCGCTGGTCATGCCGGGCAACGTCATCGCGCTCTTGGATTTCGGCATGGTGGGGCGGATCGACGAGCGACTTCAGAACGACATCGAAGAGATGCTCCTGGCCGTGATGAACCAGGATCCGGAGTACCTGACGTCGATCATCACTCGCGTGGGCTCGATCCCGTCGGAACTGGACCGGGCGGCTCTGAGCTTGGAGGTTGCCGATTTCGTTTCTCTCTACGCCAGCCAGCCGCTGGACCAGTTCGATTTGAGCGGCGCTTTGAACGACCTGACCGAAATGATCCGCCGTTATCACATCAGCCTTCCCGCGCGGATCGCAATGCTGATCAAGGTGCTTGTCACGCTGGAGGGAACGTCGCGGCTGCTCAATCCAAAATTCAGCCTGGCGGAACTGATGCGGCCTTACCGGAGACAGATGGTCCTCCGCCGGCTGTCACCCGGCCGGAAGCTGCGGAAAATGCGGCGCTTCTACGCGCAGTTGGAGTACCTCGTCGAACTGCTGCCGCGCAACCTGGTGGAAATTCTCGAACAGATTCAAAGCGGGCAGTTCGACGTCCACTTGGACCACCGGGGACTGGAACCCTCGGTCAATCGGCTCGTGGCCGGCATGTTGGCCAGTGCGCTGTTCCTGGGTTCGTCGCTCCTGGTCAGCCAGGATGTCCCCCCCTTGTTCGGCGATCTGTGGCTGTTCGGCAGGATTTCACTGATCTCGGAAATCTCCCTGCCCGGGGTGATCGGAATGAGCCTGAGCGTCGTTCTCGGGCTGCGGCTCTGGCGAGCCATCAGCAAGTCGGGTCATCTGGACCGCCGCCGGTGAGAGGCGGCTCCGGCAGGCCCGCGGGCGCCAGGCGAGCTTGCTCGGCCGGTTCGGCGGAAGAGGGTGAAGCCGTCCGCGTCGGCTGGTTGTCCTGGAGGACTTGCTCGATCCGCCGATCGAGCTGCTCCAACTGCCGAAGGAGCTCGTCGTGCTGGAGGTCGAGAGCGGCGAGGGCATCGAAGTACGTTGTCGCCGGTTGCGATTGCATGGGCGAAATGCTCCGGGATCAGCGAGGGTTGCACGGCTTGGGCGCCGTAATGAGATCGGCCGGCAGTGCCGCGCGGATCAAACCGAAAAATGCGTTTCGTCATCGCAAGTTGAAGCTGGAAAATGTTTTCCGATGAGAGAAAGTCCGCGGGCCGGGCAAGGTTCAAGGCGCCTGCCCGGGGATTGGAAAGATGTTGAACAACCGGTCGGGCCGCCGATACAGGTATGGTAGACTTTAGTGGGACAGCGGCCGGGGCGCGGCGGGGACGGACAGTGGCGTTGGGGGAATTGGCGGTTGCCGCATCGGGGACGGGTGGACAAGTCCCCGCCCGGCGGTGTAAAGTAACATTGCTCGAATGCGTTAGGTTCTTTCCATGCTTTTTTCGCCCGTTCAGCCGGGGCGAACAACAACAACAGAAGGAGGATTGAGTGGTCAAGCTGACGTTGCGGGAGAGCGAGTCGATCCAAGAGGCGGTGCGGCGGTTCCGTAAACTGGTGGAGCGGAGTGGGATCAAGAAGGAGATGCGGCGCCGCGAGTATTACGAGAAGCCGAGCGAGATCAAGCGCCGTGCTCGCCTTCGCGCTGAGCGCCGTGCCCGCCGCACCCGCACGCTGCAAGGGGTCTGACGGCCTCCCGCGCGAGGCGTTCTTTTCCTTCTGCCCAGCGTGGAGTTTCCGCCGCGGATGGCCGATTCGGGGAGGGGCCGGCGGCGGTGATCTTTCCCGCGGGCAGTCAGGGAGCCGACCAGATCGGCAGCAGGATTTTGTTTGCTCGCGGGCTGTCTTCATCCTGTTCCAGTTCAGGGGTTTTTCTTGCCATCAAGTAGGCCCGCAGGCTGGTGATCATCTGGCGAGCGTAATCGGTCAGTTCGCCGCCGTCCCTGGCCGGCACTTTGTCGAGCGACATGCGGACGTGGATGCGAATCTGCGAGGTTTCGTTTCCCGGTTTGACCGAGGAGTCGCGCCGGAAGGGCGGCGTCTCGGAGAATTGCAGCGTCATGGTGAATACATGGCGGAGATCGGTTCTGCGGCGAGCATTGTAGACCGGAGCGACGAGTTCCAACTCGAGGATGTTCTCTTCCGTCTTGTTGACGACCGCCAGATGATCGGAGACGAACCCGCGAAGCTTCTCGAGGACGACTTTCAATGGACCTGGGGCGGCCATGCGCTCTTCGGCGAGCAGTTCGGGTGAGCTGGCCCGCTTTCGCCGCCAGAACGTCCATCGCCGGACGGGTTCTTCCTTGCCGGCGCCGGCCCCAAGCTGGATGACCCGGTTGCGTCCCTGGTCCTTGGCGAGATACAGGCCGCGGTCGGCGCGTCGCAGGACCGTTTCGGCAGTGTCGCCCGGCTGGACCTGGGTCACACCGAAGCTGGCCGTGGCTCGGCGGCCGGCGAGGAGGGGGTGTTCGGTCCGGCTGAGGGCATCGCGGATTTGTTCCGCTCGCCGCGTCGCCGCCGCCACCGCGCAGTCCGGGCAGAGGATGACGAATTCCTCGCCGCCGTATCGCGCGACCAGATCGCAGGAGCGCGCGGAATTGCGGAGCACGATGGCGGTCTTGATGAGGACCGCGTCGCCGGCCTGGTGGCCGTAGGCGTCGTTGATGTTTTTGAAGTAATCCAGGTCGCAGATGAGGACGCTGAACAGCGCGCCGGTCTTACGGTATTTCTGGATCAGTTCCGCGTGCACCCGGTCGAATTCGGCCCGGTTGGCAACCTTGGTCAGCGGGTCTTGCGTCGCCTTGCTGTGCAGGTTTTCGCAGAGTTGTTCCAGGGAGCACTCGGAGGAGACATCGCGCATGATCATGGCCGCGCCGAGCAGCAGGCAATCGTCGTCGAGAACGGGTATCATCTGGGCATCGACGGTGACGCATTTTTGATCTCTGCGGGCCAAGCTGAAGCGGCCGGCGGCGGGCAGGCCGGAGGCGACCGCCAGCCGCAAGGGGCAGCGGCGCTGGGTTACGAGGCGCCCTTGCTGGTCGCGCATCTCGACGATTTCCGGCTGCCAAGGCGCAGCGAGGATGCTCTCGGCGACGATCCCGGTGAATTGCTCCGCGCGGCGGTTCCAGCCGATGACATTCATGGCCGGATCGACGAGAACGACGGCGTCTCGCATGTTGTCGAGGATTTTCGCGTGAAACCGGACGACCACGTCCGGGGCATCGTCCCGAGCGGGCGACCTTGCACAACCCGCAAGGACGCCGCCCGCGTGGGCCTGGAGGTCGTGCAGCCACTGGCTGGCGAACTGCCGGTACAATTGCGATGGATCCTGCTTGGCGAACTCGACGAACCGGTCGACCAGCCGCGGGTCGAACTGGGTTCCCGCGCAGCGGAACAACTCGTCGATCGCGTTTTCTCTCGACCGGGCGGGCCGGAAGACGTGATCGGTGGTCATCGAATCGAACGCCTCGGCGATCGCGATCATTCGCGCCCCGAGCGGGATTCTGGGGCCGGCGGGCACGTCGCCGTTGGGAGGCCCGTTGTACCACACCGGCACGTTTTCGACGATCGCCAGGAGCGTGGGGGCGGCTCCACTGGCGCGGAGAATCTCCTGGCCGAGGCGGCGGGCGTGCGCCATGATGCCGATTTCGTGAGGGGCGAGCTTGGCGGGCTTCTGGAGAATCCGGTCCGGCACCCCGATAATGCCCAGGTCATGGAGCAGGGCGGCGACCTCGATCTGGCCGCGATCGTCCGCCGAGAGGTCCATTTTCCGGGCCCACGCCGAGCAGAGCAGGGCGACGCGCAAGCCATGGCTTGCCGCGGCGGGCTGTTTGCAGCGGAGGGCGATGAAAAGCCCGGCGGCATTTCCCAGCCGTTCGAGGACAAGCAGTTCGTCGGTGGGCGGATCGACCACGGGAGGACTGGTCTGCGACAGGCCGGCGGCCGTCTCGAAGTCCTCGTGCAGCGCTCTCAGGGCCAATCCGCAGCCGGCGGGGCCGGCTGCGTCGAGGCTCGGAGAAAACGGGGGATCCTGTGGTGCAGTTTGGGCCATCAAAGCCCTCCGGTCGTATGGTTCGAAGATGCTCTAGGACGTTGCCGTCAAGGGAACCGGCCGCCCGAAATAGAAGCCCTGCGCCAGTTCAAAGCCGAGCCGCAGGCAAGCGTCGCGCTCTCCCTCGCTTTCGATCCCCTCGGCGAGCGGCGTTGCGCCGACATCGCGCGCCATTTGAACCAGCGAAGCCACCAGCCGCTGCCGCTCGCCCGCCGCGAGGTGGACCGAGCGGATCAGGGCCATGTCGAATTTGAGGAATTCCGGGTGCACGTCGATCAGTTCCAAGAGCCTTGCTTGCCCGGCCCCAAAATCGTCGAATGCCAGACCGATATCCAGTGCGCGGAGCGTCTCGCGGAGCCGCTTCATGCTGGCGGTGTCGGTGATCGCCTTTTCGTGCATTTCGAGCGTGAGCCGCTGCGATTGGTTCATCGCGCGGAGCGACTTGATTGACTCGATCAGCCCCGGCTTCTCAAGTTCGGCAGGGTGCGTGTTCAAGAACAGGTGGGGCGGATTCTGGAAGGAGAGCGTTTCCTGGACGGCCTTGACGCGCATCATTTGGCTGAGTTCGGCTTCGAGCCCGAGCCGCGCCGCCGCCGAGAACATCGCCTCGGCACTGTGCAATTGCGAGAGATCGCTGCGCGCGAGCACCTCGAATCCGATCACCCCGCCGTCGCGGAGGTCGACGATCGGCTGGTAGTGCGGCACCACGGCCTGCTCGTTCATCAAGCGGTCGAAGAGCACCAGAACGATCGCCTGGTCCAGAACGTCTTCATGCGCGGTCGCCACGCTGTGCTGGATCGTCTGCCGCATGACGCGAAACGCGACGTCGGCGAACTGGATCAGGTCCTCGGAATTGACCATGACCGGTTCGACGGCGCGCTGGCCGTTGACGAACGTGCCGTTGGTGCTGCCGCGATCGTGGAGCACGAGGCAGGCCCCGGTATCGACCAACTCGGCATGAATGCTCGAGACGCTCTTGCTCGGCAGGCAGAGCGAGGCGTCGGATCGCCGGCCTACCTGGAATGGGTTGGAGTCGATCGCGATATAGCGAAGCGGACCGTCGGAATTGGGCCGGCCGGCGAGGAACCACATCGCCTGAGCCGATCGCGCCGCACCCGGATTCCGGCCGGGAGCCGTCTTCGCGGCCACGAGGATTTCACCGCTTTCAGACTGGTTGAACATGGAGTCGTCCACCGACCGTTGCGCGAAGTGAGGCCGCGGGCCCGCCCCTGTGCGGCGCCCGGCTAACCAAGTCTAGCGTGCATTCGGGCGGAGCGTTCTCAAATCCGGTCGGCTGTCGCCAGGCAGCGGTTTCGAGCAGCGAGAACCGGGTCAATATCCGGGTGGGATTACGGCGGAATGCAGCGAACGAATCGATTCTGCCAATCCCAGGAATTCGCCGATCGGGAGGGTACGGGGGGGCACGGGACGGCATGAAGCGGCGGCCGGCGCGAGATAAAACCGTGACCTAGATTTGCGCGGGTCGCGTTTCAGCGCGGCCCCGGCAAGGTTGGTGTTTCCGGTAGGGCAGTCAATGAACACGACGGACACCCATTGCGGCAACGGCTGGTGGCTGCAAACATTTCTCGCCAACGAGCGATTCTGGCCCGCCGAGGCCGAGTCGATCAGCCAGACGGGGCTGACTGTCACGCAGCTCGAGTCGCTCGTCTCGAAGCACCTGGCGCTGCTGGGAACGGCCAGCGGTCGAATGATCGCCGAAAAGGTCGGCTTGTCGTTCCGCATCGTGGAAGAAATTCTAGCGATGTTGCGAACGCGGCAGTCCGTGGTGCATTCGGGGGCGGCGCCTTTCAATGACTACTATTACATGCTCACCGAGGAGGGCCACGGCCGCTCGAAGGCCTACCAGCAGGCATGCGCCTACGCGGGGCCCGCTCCGGTTCCCCTGACGGACTACGTGGTGGCCATGGAAGCCCAGGGGATTCGAGGAGAGGCGCCGCCGGACAAGGACCTCGCGGAGGCCTTCAGCGACATCTCGATCGAGCACGCCCTGATCGACCAGATCGGACCGGCAGTGAACGCGGCTGCCGGGATGTTTCTCTACGGCGCTCCGGGAAACGGGAAATCGACGCTCGCGAAGCGCATTCCCGCCTGTTTCGGCCAGGAAATCTGGATCCCGCGAGCCTTGATCGACGACGACCAGATCATCAAGGTCTTCGATGCCTGTTTCCACCATCGAGTGGCGGACCGCGACGACGGGATTTTGAAAGGCCGCGATTACGACCGCCGCTGGGTCCGGATCCACCGGCCCACCGTCTGCGTCGGCGGCGAGTTGACGATGGAGGATCTCGAGGTCCGCTACGATCCGGTCAACCACGTCAGCGAAGCGCCGCTCCAGGTCAAGGCAAACGGCGGATGCCTGCTGATCGACGACTTTGGGCGCCAGCGGATCCAGCCGGCCGAACTGTTGAACCGCTGGATCATTCCCCTGGAGAACGGCTACGACTTCCTGCGACTGCCGACCGGCAAGAAGATCCAGGTGCCTTTTGAATTGTTGATCATCTTCTCGACGAACCTCGAGCCGCGCGACCTGGTGGACGAGGCCTTCTTGCGGCGGATTTCGCACAAGATCGAGATTTTGGGACCGAGCGAGGAGGAATTCTCGCGGCTTTTCGAGTGCTGCTGCGAGCAGTTCGGCTGCGAGTACCGCCCCGCGATGGTGCAGTACCTCGTCGAAAACTATTACCGGCCCTGCGGCCGGCCCATGCGCCGCTGCCACCCGCGAGACCTTCTCAAGCACATTCGCAGCTATTGCCGGTACAAGCGCGTTCCCTTCGAAGTGACGGCCGAGACGATCGATCGGGTTGCGCAGGTATACTTCGGCCCGCTCGCCGCCAAACCGTGAAACCGGCCCCGACGCCCGACGCCCGACGCCCGTGCCGGTGCAGCCGAGCGGCAGACCGGCGCGCCCGGCGCAGACTTGGAGAACAAATGACCACCGCCTCGATTGCATTCCAACCGGCCAAGGGCGCCGAGCCGATTCCCGGCTACGTGCTCGGCGAGTGCATCGGCTCCGGCGGCTACGGCGAAGTCTGGAAGGCCGTCGCCCCCGGCGGCTTGATCAAGGCCATCAAGTTCGTCCATGGCTGCATCGAGGACAAATGGGCGGCGAGGGAACTCAGGTCGCTCGAACTGGTGAAAACGCTGAACCATCCGTTCCTGCTCAACCTCGAACGGATTGAAATCGTCGACGGGCAACTGATGATCGTGTCGGAAATGGCCGACATGAGCCTCAAGGAGAAGTACTCGATCTGCCGGCAGTCCGGGCAGGCGGGAATCCCTCGCGACGAGCTGATCGAATACCTCGGCGAAGCCGCCGAAGCGCTCGACTACCTCCAGGAGATCTGTTCGTTCCAGCACCTCGATGTCAAGCCCGAGAATATCCTGCTTGTCGGCAGGCATGTGAAGGTGGCCGACTTCGGACTGCTCAAGGACCTGAACGACTTGACATCGCCCATTGCCGGTGGCATGACGCCGAAGTACGCGGCTCCCGAGGTGTTCGACGGCCAGCCAAGCCGCCAGAGCGACCAGTACAGCCTGGCGCTCGTCTACTACGAACTGGCGACGGGCGAGTTCCCATTCCACGGCCACAACCCCGCGGCACTGGCTTCGCAGCACCTGCATTGCGAGCCCCGACTGGACCGCCTCGCGGCGGCCGAGCGGTTTGCCGTGCGCAAAGCATTATCCAAGGACCCCAGCCGGCGGTTCGACAGTTGCAGCGAACTGGTGACCCGGCTCCGCTGCCGGGCCGCCGCGAGCGTGTTCACCGGGGACGCCGAAATATCCTCATGCCCGCAAGGGACCATGGACGGGTCGCGTTTCGACCAAGCCCCGGCTAGCGGCGGTCACGCCGTCCCATCCGCTGAAATCCCCGTGGGCGAGACCCATGACGGGCACACGGTCACCGTCACCTTCGGCAAGGCGCGGAGTCTGCCCGCGATGGACCTCGGCGGACAGGCGGCCAAGCATCGCCCCTCGATCTTCATCGGCCTCGGCGGCACCGGCGGGCGGGTCCTCTGCCGACTGCGGCAGATTCTCCAGGACGCGTTCGGAGATGCGCCCCTCCCCTCGCTACAATTCCTGCTGATCGACACGGACTCCCGGGCGATTGAAACAGCCGTCAGCGGAACCGGCGCGGGACGCCTGCTGAACGACGAAACGCTGCTGGCGCCGCTGCGATCCGGCTGGACGTACCGCAGCATGCCGCTCGGCGATTTGCACTCGCTCAGCCGGCGATGGCTCTACAGCGTTCCCAGGTCGCTGCACACCGAGGGCATCCGCACCTTTGGGAGGATCGCATTTCTCGATCACTCCAAGCGCGTCCTCCAGCGCCTGCGAACGATCGTCTCCGCCGCAACCTCACGCGAAGCGGCCGCCGCGACCAGGGCCGGAACGGGGCTGCCCTATCGCGGCGGCGATCCTCGCGTGTTCGTGGTCGCCTCGATCGGCGGCGGCACCGGCGGCGGCATGCTCATCGACGTCTCCTACGCGCTCCGCCAGGTGCTGGCGGAAGCGGGGTTCGTCGACAAGGAGCTCTGCGGGCTGCTCGCCTACACGACCGCCAGGGGCAAGAAGGCGCCATGCCTCGAAACCGCCGGCGCCTACGCCTGCCTCGATGAGTTGAGATACTTTTGCTCGCCCGAGCACGATTATCCGGGGGAGCGAGCCTGCGGGCTGTTCGGACTGCGCGAAGACCGCGCCGCCTTGTCGAGCATCTACCTGGTCGAAATGGATGGCGTCGCCGAGCACGACCGGTATGCCGAGCAGATCGACCACCTGGCACGATACCTGTTCCTCAACACCGCCTCGCCGGCTTCCCTGTTCTTCGACTGTTGCCGGGCACGGGAGCGGAGGCAGCAAGGCAACGGGCGGCTTTCCCTCAGGGCGTTCGGCGTTCTCCCCTTGGCCTTCGACGGCAGCAAGATCGACCCCGCATGGATCGAGTCGATCTGCGCGGCGCTGATCTTGCGATGGCAAGGGTCGGGGGCAGGGCCGGCGGGCGATCGGGCGTCCGCGGCGTCCACCGGCGAGCCGACTGCCCAGAGCCGCGATCCGCGCGCGGAGCTCGACGACCTGGCCGCTCGGCAGGCGGCCGCTGCCGGCATCGACGCCGAACGGCTGGCGGACCAGATCAAGCTGTCCGTCGGGGCTGCACTCGGATGCGACCTGGACCAGTTCGTTGGCGAATTTCTCGCGAAAGCTGCCGCCGACTGCCAACAGGGCGGCATTCCTCCCGCTCAAATGCGAGCAGTCCTGCTCGACAGAATCCAGGGCGCCTCGGACGACGCGGGCCGTTGCGGATCGGCGATCCCCTCGATGGGCGTTCAACTCCGCCGGATCGCCGCCGCGGAGGCACGGCGGCTTGCGGATGCGCACGAGGATGCGATCGGCGCGTGGTTGTTGGATCTGGCAGAACATCTTCACGGGCGGATTGCCGGCGCCAGTGGCGTCGCCGAGCGGTTTCTCGGTCTGCTCGAGGCCCTGCGGAACCAGGCCGACCAGCGGCTTCAGGCCCTGCGAGCGGAGCGCGCCAGGGCAGCGAGCGAACTGTCGGACAAGGGTGGCGGCCGTTGTCGCAAGAGGCAGCCAGTTCTCGAGGGCCTGTTGTCCGACCTGGCCGACTATGGCCGGCTGGTCGCCGAGGAGATCGTCATCGAAGCGGTGGGCAGGGCGGCCGGACACCTCCGGTCGTCCGCGAAGGCCTGGCTGGAAAAGCTGCATGAACTGTCGCGGCTGGTGGGGCAAATCGGCGGCGAGTTTCGGACCAAGGGACCAGCCGGCGCCCCCGATGAACGGCAGGGCCACGCGTGCACCGGCCACCCGTTGTGCATGGACTCCGTCGCCCATGCCTTCGTGAAACTCCAACGTGAGATGCTTGACCAACTCGATCGCCAGGTGCAATCCAGCTTTTTCTCCAGCCAGTGCCGGTTGGGAGACTTGCTGGGGTGCGAGAAAACGATTCGCGACAAGCTGATTGCCCGGATGCGCGCGGCCGCCCGTAAGATCGTCTTGTCCTCGTTGGCAACCGCCGCACGGGAAGAGGTCGAGACCGCTTTGCGGGCAAGCCGTGCTTCGGGGATCGGCCCGCAGCTCGACGGTCACTTGCAGGCAGTCGCCTCGGGGCCGATCAAGTCCGGCGGGGTCGCACGGCGGCTGTTCCTGACCGGGCCTGACGCGGCGGTGTTGGCGAAGCTACGGGGCCGGCTCCAGCAGGCGGGGGGAGAGGAAGTGACGATCGCGGCGTCGCCCGAGCCCGAGATTCTCCTCTGCTGCGAAGCGGAGGAGCTTGATTTCGAGACGATCGCCGCGCGCTTGATGTCAAGCCAGCCCGACTGCAAGGAGTTGGCGTCGCGTTTGCATACCCGGATCGACATCGACTGGACATGAGAGAAAGCTCGCCGAGGACGGCGTAAGATCGTGAAAGAAATCGCCCTGACAGATTGAAGAGGCCAACCATGGTCCAACAAATCGAGTGTCTTAACAACGGCATGGAAGACCAACTTGACCGTGACTATCAAGCCGCGATTGATATGCTGCTGTCGCGCGCCGCTGCCGCCGGCGTTCATGATATGGCGCCGCTGAAATCAATGGGCAGACCCGCCAAGAGCCCCGCGCCAGAACAGCCCGATGCCGCCCCGGGCCCGGAGCCTGCCGCACCCGCGGAGCCGACATGGTCTGAAGTGCCGGCGGAGACACAGGCGGAGGCACAGGCGGAGACACAGGCGGAGACACAGGCGGAGGCACAGGCGGAGACACAGGCGGAGACACAGGCGGAGAGGCCGGCGGCGCCGAAACGGCGATCGCGAGCCGCCGAAACCAGTGACCAGTTGCGCGTCTTGCGAAGCGTCGCCAACGCCGTCGCTGCGGACTCCGTCAATAGCTGCCTGCTGCGGCAGCGAAAAAAGCTCAAACGCGAGATGCTTGCCTTCGGACTGCTGGCATCGCTGGCGGTGTTGGTCCTGGCGACCTGCCCGCTGACGCTTAAAGCGTCGTTCTGGCCCCTGCTGGCGGCATGTCTGGGGCTGGCGATGACGTCCGTGTGCATTGCCACCGTAATCCATTGCGCATTGGCGATCCGAAAACTGGACAAGCGGATGCTTGCCAGGCCGGACCTGTCCGCGCAACGTGAGAAGGGGCCGGGCACGGCTCCTGGCAGCCACGTGGGCCTGCCCGCCGCTTGAGCCGCCCCTGCTCGCGGCGCCGGTTGCGGCTTACGCCGCGGTTGATGCGGGCTGCCGGTTACAAGGCGCTGTTACGGGGATCGAGCGGACCTCAACTAATCCGCGCGTCAGCTTGTTTCGCGCTTGGGCGGCCGTGGGGTCCTAAATGAGCTCGCGTGATTCCAGGAGAAAGCGGCTGCTATTCAGATAGCCGCGTGGGCTTGCCCCGCGCTTCGTTACGTACGGGTTGTGCCGCAGCGCAGGCGCGCCGCGGGGCAAACCCACGCGGCTATCACGCTCTCATGAATTCCTCCCTAAAATCACACAAGCTCATTTAGAACGCCAAGCGACTTGCACGTGCCGAAGGATTGCCGTTTGGGGGCGGCACGGGGCCTCAGTCGAGCCACGACGCCTTCTGCCCCGCAAGGTAGGCCTCGTACAGACGGGCAAGCTCCGCCGTGCTTGCTTCGCCCCGATGGATGCCGATCCGGTAAGCCAGGCGCACGGGCCGGTCGGCGGCGAGCGTTTGCGGTTCGACCCCCGGCCAGCCGACGCACAGGGGGCCGTAGTGCCTGAGCAGCCAGGTGGGCGGATAATCCGGATGGTCAGGCGAGATGAAGACCGCGGCGCCGCTGGTGTTTTCCGAGCCGCTCATCCGCGCCGACAAGTCGGCCCAGCGGAGAATCGTCGTCGTCAGGTCTTGCTGGACCGTGCCGCTCGGCACGGTGATCACGGCCGGGCTTTGCGGGGCAAACCGGATCGTCAAGCCTCCATAGCTCTTTCCCTCGGCTCCTCGGAGCGTTACCGGCCTGCCGCTGGGGATCAAGAACAGCTCGATGTCCAGCGCCCGCCACTGGCCGGCGACGTGGTAAGCCCGCATCCAGACGCGTTCGGTCATCACCTTCTGGTCGCCCACGAACCACCCGTTCTCGACGCCGAGAACCGCCGCCGCCGGGCCGGCTTGCCGGGCAAGCCATCGGACGAACTTCTGCCGGATTGAATCGCCCGCCCAGAGATCGTGCTCGCGGCCGTCGACGGCCACGTGCGGCCAGGTCCAGAAGATTCCGTGATGGTGGTAGTGGTCTTTTGGAAAGTCGTCGGTGAGGATTTCGCCGTCCAGGCCGTGGACGGGGTGAATGTAGCAGGACCGGCTGCGTCGATGGTCGGCCCCGGGGACGGCGTGATTCGTGATCGTGCCGAAATTGTAGACGAAAACGGGTTTGCCGCCGTCGAGGACCCGTAGCGAGGCGTCGCCTGCTTCGACAATTTCAAATGCGGCGGTCTGCGATTCCGGTTTCGCCGCTTCGCCGCCGGCGAGGCGAAAACGCCGCTGCCGCTCGGCGCGACTGCCCGGTGCGATCGTGCCCGCCAGGGCTAGTCGCCGCTCATCCGGCAGCCCTGCCGCCGTGACGCTCGGGACCAACTGGACGGCGGGCCGGAGATCGGGCTCTCCGGCCTCGATCAGGCAAACGCCGCCGGCCGGCTTTTCCACGCCGTCGGGCAGGTCGACGTGGAAGCTCAATGGAAGGCCGCTGCCGGGCAGGCTCAAAATCGGCTCGCCGCCAACGGCAAGCGAAGCGGCGGCCGAAACGCAGACCAAGACCGCCACCCCGCAGAGAACAAGGCGGCATCCAACGGAAACGACTGGCGAGCACAAAGACCGCATACGATCCTCCTGGGTATTTGCCCCAGCTCCCCCGAAACCGTTAACCTCGAAAACTGAAAACTGAAGACTCTCCACCGCGCGCCGCACCGCTCGTCAGGCTCTCGTTTTCCAAGTCCCTTAATAAACACGGACATCGACGGCCGCTCCGGCCCGCCGCGCGGAAAGATACGCGCTGTAGATTGTCGAAATCGCGTCGGCCGCCAGCAGGCTGTCGCTCTCGAGCGGTTCGCCATAGGCGATCGTCCGGTAGAAGGCCTCGATTTCCTGCGGGTAGCCGGTGAACCAGTCCTCGTCGGGCGACGTGCACGCCCAGCCTTGCCTGGTCCCGATTTTTTCCACGACATAAATATCCTGGAAGTTGGCTTCCACCGGATTGTAGGTCTGCATCGCCGTGTTCGGATTGATGTTGCAGATCGTCCGGTGGTTATTGGCGCAGACCTCGAGCCAGTTGTGGATGCCGCCGAGCACGATGTCGCTGGTGACGATCGTGGCGATCGTGCCGTCATCGAATTCGACGTGCATCATGGCGAAATCGTCGATGTCGTAATAGTCGCAGCGGATGTGCCCTTCGTCGCGAAAGCCGGGCGTGCGCGTGATGGCGTGCGTTCGCGCGGTGACGGTCTTGGGCCGGATCGGCGCCCCGCCGCGGGCCCGGCCTTCCACGCGCTTCAGATAAAGGGCCGCGGTCAGCGGATGGCAGCCCTTGCCGATCAGCACTCCGCCGCCGCAGCGGGCGGCATGGGCGTAGTCGACCGAATGCGATCCGCTGTGCGCCTCCTCGCCGTGAATCCAGAGAATCTGTCCCCCTGTTTTCTCGAGGATTTCTCGCTCCTTCTGGACCGCCGGGGCGTAGACCCAGTTCTCCGCATAGAGCAATCGGCCCTTGCTGTTCCGCTCCGCCTCGAGGATCCGGTCGATGCTGGCCAGGGCCGTCTCCAGGGCGACCTCCATGTCGGCGCGGGCCCAGTGGAAATCGGCCGAGCCGTCGCCAAAATAGCCGGTGAGCGGTTTTTCGCAGATCACGAACTTGCCGCGCTCCAGGGCGGCGATCGCGGTGGGTTCGTGGGCCACCGGCGGCACGCAGACGTGAACGGCATCCACCTCGCCGAAGAGGTCGCCGAGACTCGGGAACGCCCGGATACCCCGTTTGTCTGCGAACGCTTTGCCGCCGTCGGCATCCTTGGTGAACACACCGACGACTTCGACGTTGACGCCGTAGACCTTTTGCAGGGCCTCGAAATGAAACGTTGACGAGAAGCCCGAACCGACCAGGCCGGCGCGAACCGTTTTTTTCTCCATCAGGCAGATTCCTTTGCTTGACCGGAAGACCGAAAGCCCGCCGCGCAGCGACAAGTTTAACGCCGCGGCAAGGCGCGGACAACGGCCAGGTTCAAGGTTCAATGGCCAAAGGTGCAAGGTTCAATGGCCAATGGCCAAGGGCCAAGGGTGGGCAAGGCTGGACGCTTGATCGGAAGCAGCGGATTCTGAAACTTGAACCTCGGGTTCTGGACCTTTTTCAAACCGCCAGCCGCGGCAACTCTCGAAAACTGAAAACTTCCCCGCCCTCACGCTCCGATCCAACCCATGTAGTGCATGAAATTGTAAAGCCAGGGATGCGTCCAGGGGTTCCACGTCGGATACGTTGCCGAGAGGGTGGAGACCGCCAAGAGCACCAGCGCGATCCGGCGGATCCAGGTTCTTTCGGCGCATTGGTCGGCCGCCGGCAGCATTGCCACGAGCCACATCGGGGCAAACCAGAACGCCCAGCGGAGGCCCGCCGTCATGCCGCCGTAGTTGCGATTTTCCTGCGGCTGCATGAACAAATAGAAGACCAGGCAGACCGCGGACACCGCGGTGATCAGCACGGCCAGATGGCGGAGCCGGGGATCGGCCGGGCGAATCAGCCAGAGACCGAGCCCGGCGAGCGAGAGAATCCAGATCGGCGACAGCGAGAAGATGCCGTGGTGCCCCACGAGCGCGTGCACCGCATAGGTCAATTCGGACGGCTCTCCCCGGTCGATGCCGACGCGATGCCGCCAGTAGCTCGGCCTGGCCTGCCGGTCGTCGGGGTGGCGCTTGTACTGGTAGTCGTACCAGGCCGGGTTCATATAGGCTGGTTGGAAGGTCTGGTGGGCTGCCCAATTGGTGGCGAAGAATCCAGCGGCCACCACGAGCGCCGCGGGGACGAAACCGGCCAGCGTCTGCTTGGGGGCCTTCCACAACAAGGCCGCGCCGATCGCGCACGCAAAAGCCAGGCCCGGCAACTCGCAGGCGACGACGAATGCTCCGAACAAGCCCGCAACCACGAAGTAGCGGAGTCGGCGCTCCTGGTCGAACCAGATGCGAACGCAGGCATAGAGCGCGACCAGCGCGCTGAGCGCGCCGGGCAGGTGGTTGTTCAGAACGACGGCGAAGGTTGTCAAGAAGGTTCCAAACACGGCCGCCGCCATGGTGAAAATTCGCCCCCAGTCCGATTTGCCGAAACGCTCGATGAGCCTCGCCAGCAGGAGGAAGTAGACAAGCAGGGGGACGGCGTTGTAGAGGATCAGCAGGGCCCGGCCGATCTCGTAGGGGTGCGAGCCGAGGGTCGCACCGGTTGCCATGTAAATCACCCAGTAGGGCAGTGCCATCAAGGTCGGCAGCAGGGGCGGCTTGCTGGAATAGAGAAACTCCTGGCCGCCGGCTCCGTGCGACGGCAGCGAGTGTTTGACCATGTCGATGGTTTCCCAGCCGGGCTGGGCGAGCACTTTGTCGATCGCGTACCAGACCCATTCGTACCGCGGCTTTCCATTCTTGTCCGTTCCGACTTCCGCGGCGACTCGCATTTCGGGTTCCACCAGGGCGCGGAGCGTGCACCAGCGGCTGCGATCATTGGCGCTGAGAAAAGGGCGCTGAATGCCCACGTCGCGGCGCAGCGATGCCTCGGTCCGCTGCAACTCCCGCGCGATGGCGGCTTCCGGAGCGCCTTGCTCCACGAGCCGGGCGCGCTTCTCGGCAAGTTGGCGCGGGATGAGCCGCGCCCGGTATTCCTGGAGCCGCGTCTCTTCCACCGCATCGACGGCCAGAATCCGCCCGATCACCGCCCCGATTCCCACGGCGATGAGGATCGCATACACGGTCTTTCGCAAACCTGCCCTGTTGTCGCTCGATTGCTCGTTCATCGCTGTCTCCAGGTAAAAGGGCTCGCCGGCGCTCCGGGCGCGGAACGGATCAATTGTCGCGGCGAGCCGCGCTCTCGCCGGGCGCGGATCGCGCTAGTTGTCGCAATATCGCAACCGTCCCCCGGGGCTCTCCAAAGGGTCTGAACGGTTGCCTCAACGTAGAGTCGCTCCGCGGCCGATCCGCTCGGCGATCGAGTAATTGCGGTCGCTTTTCTGCGTGTAGGCGATCACGAGTTCACCAAGGACGCCGACGGACATGAACTGGGCGCCCAGGAGCAGCAAACCGACCGAGTAGATCACGGCGGGGCGCTGGTGGAGCGGCAGCAGCCCCAGGTCCGGCCGAACCTGCGCCACCAGCCAATAAATGGCCAAATAGGTCATTCCCAGTCCACCGAGCAGGAACGAAACCAGGCCGATCGTTCCGAGAATGTGCTGCGGGCGCTGCCCGAACCCGGTTAGGAACTTGACCGTCAAGAGGTCGAGAAAACCCTTGACGAAGCGGGTCAGCCCGTACTTGGACTGGCCGAATTGGCGCGGCCGGTGCTGGATCACGCGTTCGCCGACGCGGTATCCCCGGGCGTCCGCCAGGACCGGCACGAAGCGGTGCAGCTCGCCGTAGAGCGTCACCTCGTCGAAGATCTCGCGCCGGTAACATTTCATTCCGCAATTGTGATCGTGCAGCTCCACGCCCGTCAGCCGGCTGACCATCCAGTTAAAAACTCGCGACGGCCCGACCTTGTGCCAGGGGTCGTGGCGGGTTTTCTTCCAGCCGCTGACGACGTCGAACCCCTGCTCCATCTGCGCCAGGAAACCGGGAATTTCGGCCGGATCGTCCTGCAAATCGGCGTCGAGCGTCATCACCAACTCGCCCCGGGCCTGGGCAAAACCGGCGTTGAGCGCCGCGGCCTTGCCGAAGTTCCGGCGAAAGCGAATCGCGCTGATTCGCGGATCTTCGGCAACCAGGTTCTGGATCACCGCCCAAGAGCCGTCGGTCGACCCATCGTCGACGAACACGATGTCGAGCTGGAGGTTGTTCTGTTTACCGACCTCGTCGAGCTGCCGGTGCAACTCCTGAAGGCTTTGTTCCTCGTTGTAAACGGGGATGACGATCGAGAGCATTGCCGTTTGCCTCCGTTTCAATTCGCCGCCGCCGGGTTCCGGGGGCGAAAACCGAAGTATACCACGCCGGAGGCCGCCAATTCGGCGACCAGCCAGACTAACCGCAGGACCAGGGCGCTGAGCACGGCGGCGGCCTGGGGATCGATCCGCGTGTGGATTTGAACGAAATAGGGGACCATCAGTTCGGCGAGGATCATGTCGCGGACCCCCAGGCCGCCGGGGATCAGCGAGAGAAAGCCGGCCACCATGGCGAGCGAGACCGACGCCATGTAGCGAGGCATGTCGGCGACCAGGTCGATCGCTTCGATGCCCATCGCCTTGAGCGTGGCCCAAAGGCTAATTGCCAAGAGCACCCAGCAGAGCGTCATCATCAACCAGCCGATGGCCAACGTGCGGTAGCCGATTCGGTCGAGTTTTTCCTGCGTCGCCGGGTCGGATCGCGCCACCCGAGCCAACCTGGCCACGCGGCGAAACAGGGGCGGCAGCGTTGGGATTCCCGCGGCGGACATGAGCCCGATCGCCGTTGCGCAGAGCACCCAATGCTGCCGAAACCAGACGGCGAGAATCGCCGCCGCCCAGAATGCTCCGACGGCCATCATCGTCAGGGTTTCGTAGAAGACCGCCGCCGCCGCGACGGAGGCCATCGTTCGCCCCTGCGGCAGCAGCCCGGCGCGGAGCACGACCACCATCGCCTTGCCGGGGACGTATTTTCCCAAATGCCCGACAGTATACGCCCGGATTGTCTCGACCAGGGAGGTCTTCTGGCCCAAAACGCGAAGAACGTGCCACCAGAAAAACCCCGCCGGAAGCAGGCCGACCAGATAAATGACGCCGGCAAACGCCAACCAGGAATACGAAAAATGCCAATCGTATTCCCGGAGCTTCAGAGCCCCCTTGGTCAACGTGTCGCCGACAAACCAGAGAACCAGCGCGACGATCGCCAATTTGAGAACCAGGATCGCCCAGGTTTTCGATCGAGAGACGTGGTGCATCACCGGCATTCTCCGCGCCGCTTTCGCTCAAATTCCGGAGAAACTTGGAATCGCCGCCACCTGGCCGATCGCATTGCCTGCACCCCGGAGAGCCAATCGCATCTTCCGCGGCGAGCAGGCATGCCAATCGGGCAGAAATATTTGTGAGGTAAGAATTGGGACAGCCCCGTGAACGCCTGCCGCCGATCCGGCCGCAGCCAACCAGCATACCATGACGCACAGCCGATGGGTACCATCGCCGAAGGGCGAAAGCCGGGCGGGAAAGAGCCCGCGCGCCGCCAAGAAATGCGGAAGACCGGGGCGTTCCTCTTAAGAAGCGCACCCGGTCTGCTGACTTTCCTCTTCTCTCGGCCACTCGGGTCCAAGGTTCAAGGCCCAAATTCCGGCAAGGCTCAAAATTCAATGCCCAATGACCAAATGGGCAAGATC
>JAMOAF010000099.1 GCA_023621895.1 Planctomycetota bacterium | reverse complement strand
CGGCGCCCGGGCGGCCGAGAACCCGCTCGTCGAGGCCGACGCCGGGCGGATGATCACCCCGGCGGCGGAAAAGGCAATTGAAAACGGTTTGCGCTATCTTGCCCAGGCCCAGCACGAGGATGGCTCCTTCGCCTCCGGCGGCTACCGCGGAAACGTGGCGATCTGCGGGCTGGCCGGACTGGCCTTCATGGCCGGCGGGAGCACGCCCAACCGCGGGCCGTACGGCGAGAATGTCGCCCGGGCGGTCCGGTACATCATGGACCACACCCAGGAAAGCGGATTCATCACGGCGCCGGGGTCCGCCAGCCACGGGCCGATGTACGGGCACGGGTTCGCCGCGCTGTGCCTTGCGGAATGCTACGGAATGTCGGCCGAGGAGGAACTCCGCGACAAGCTGGCGCGGGCCGTCAGCCTGATTGTCAATACCCAAAACGACGAGGGCGGATGGCGGTATCAACCGCGGCGGCTGGACGCCGACATCTCCGTGACGATCTGCCAGGTGATGGCCCTCCGCGCCGCGCGGAACGCCGGGATCGAGGTGCCGCGCGAGACGATCGACAAGTGCATCGCCTACGTCCGCCGCTGCCAGAATCCGGACGGCGGATTCATGTACATGGCCAGCGGCGGCGAGAGCGCGTTCGGGCGCTCGGCGGCCGGAGTCGTCGCCCTGCACAGCGCCGGGGTCTACGAGGGGCCGGAGCTTGCCAAGGGAATCCAGTACCTGATGGGCTTCCTGCCCGGCCAGAGCAGTGCCGGCTCGGCGGGCAGCTATTATTACTACGCGCACTATTATGCCGTCCAGGCGATGTGGCGCCAGGGCGGCGCGTTCTGGCAGCGCTGGTATCCGGCAATTCGCGATGAATTGGTCGAGCGGCAACGGAGCGACGGCTCCTGGGTGTCGCCGATCTCGCCCGAATATGCCACCGCCATGTCGTGCATTGTCCTCCAGGTGCCCAACAACTATCTGCCGATCCTTCAGCGTTAGATGAGCATGCCGTTCCGGCCAGGTGTCTCCGCCATCGCCCTTGCGATCTTGACCGTTGCCGGCCCGCTCCGGGCCGGTGACCCGCCGGTGCTGGTGCCCGTCGAGGGCCGGCCTCTGCCGGCCGCCCTGGCCGCCACCGACTCGGATGGCAACCTGGTGTTCGAGGCAGCGGGCGGCCGCCGCGTGTTTTCCCGCCGCGACATCGTCTGCTGGGGCCGCTGCGCGGAGCCGGAACGGGGACCGGTCCTGTTGCTCCACGACGGATCGCTCCTGGCCGCCCAACTCGTCGGCCTGAAAGACGGGGTGATGAAGGCCGATTCCGACAGCCTGGGCCTGTTGGAAATTCCCATCAGCCGCTTGGCGGCCTTGGTGCTCGAGCTGCCCGCCGCGCCCGTCGAGCGCGATCGGCTCCTCGACCGCGCCCTGCAAGCCGAGAGTGCGGAGACCCGGGCGGTCCTGCTCAACGGCGACGTGGTCCGCGGACGATTACTGGCCCTCGGCGGCGCGGACATCCAACTGGAGACCGAGGTCGGGCCCTTGACTTTGGCCTTTGGCCGCGTCAGTTCGATCACGTTTCCGCGCGCCGCCGCGGAATCCGCCGCCGCGCCGGGCCGGATGGTCGTCGGCCTCGATGACGGGAGCCGCGTGCTGGCCGAGCGGCTGGCGATCGACGAGCGGGGGGCGACGCTGGTCAGCGGCGGCGGCGCGTGGACGGCCGATCTGAAGCGCCTCGTGTTTCTCCAGCCGGCGAGCGATCGGGTGGTGTACCTGTCCGACCTGGCGCCTGAAGGCTACCGGCACGTGCCGTTTCTCAACTTCGCTTGGAACTATCGCCTGGATCGCAACGTGCTCGGCGGCCGCCTCCGCAACGCGGGGCAAATCTATCTCAAGGGAATCGGCATGCACACCGCCAGCCGCCTGACCTTTGCGCCGCCGGAGGATGCCAAGTTGTTTCAGGCGTCGCTGGCCATCGACGACGCCGCCAACGAGCTCGGCAGCGTGCGGTTCCGCGTGTTTGTCGACGGCGGGCAGAAGTACGTCAGCCCGACGATTCGCGGGGGCGATCCGCCGGTGCCGATCGAGGTCGACGTCAGCGGCGCGAAGCGCGTCGACCTGGTCGTCGACTACGCCGACCGGGCGGACGTGCAGGACCACGCCAACTGGCTCGGCGCCCGATTCGTCCGGTAGGGTGGTGCAAGCGGACCATCCCGGTGCGGTTGAAACGGCCGTTGCGCGCCGAAAACCCAACCGTTTCACGCTACCGATTCGGCAGCGCCGCCCCACCAATCGCCAATTACAAAATATGGCGACGGGCCGGGAGAGCGCGTCCTACGGAGCGTCGACGGGCATGTTCTGGGCCAGTTGCCGTTCATGAATGCCGTGTGTCATAATGCGGTAGAGCGTGGCCATTATGTGGGAGCGTTCGGAACGCCGACGACCATATTCACCTTAGCGACGAAGAACTGGGCGACTTGCAGAAGTGGACCAGGCAGACTGATCCTGTCGAAGCTCTCCTCGATGCGGATCAAGCTGCACGGATCGGCCGCTTCCTGATTTGGTTGTCGCTGCGATTGCCTTGCGAACCGATTCCGCCGTCTATTCGTCCGATCCTCACTTCGACCTGGTCTCCGGATTGAAGCGATTCACGCCTGGCTTGAAAGGGTAGAATGTGCCATCATCCCTCGGCCCAGACGGGTCCAGCCGTGGCATCGCGAGGCGAGACCGGCCCCGCGCTACGCGGTTCCTTCTGCTCCCACGAGGCGGCCAATGTCGAAGAAACGAGTCCTTCTCCTGATCGAATCCTCGCGAGGTCACGGGCGCGGGATGCTGGAAGGGGTCTCGCAGTATCTCGTGGAGACAAACGATTGGCACGTTTTCTTCGAGGATCACGCGGTTCTGGACCGCTTGCCGAAAACGCTCGGCAGTTGGGAGGGAGACGGGATGATCGTCCGCTCCCACAACCCCAAGGCCTGCGCCTTCCTGCGCGGTCTGGGGAAGCCTTACGTGGAGCTGCTCGGCGACGGCAAGCAGTACCTGCCGGATGTCAGGGTTGATGAACAACTGGTGGGGCAATTGGCGGCCGATCATCTTCACGAACGTGGACTGCGGCATTTCGCCTTTTTCTCGGCCGATCGCGAGTGGTGGTCGGTTGCGCGCGAGAAGAGCTTTCGGGCGGCCCTGCGGGAATCGCACGCGGCGACCTGCACTTCGCTGCTCCTGCCCGCCAAACGATTCTTTTCGTATCCGCTCTCGACAATCCCCCAAAAAACGGCGGATGCAATTGGCAACTGGCTCGAGTCGTTGCCCAAACCCGTTGGCGTCTTCGCCTCGATCGACCTTCACGCCATGCTGTTGCTCGGCATCTGCCACGAACTCGGAATCATCGTGCCGAACCAGGTGGCGCTGCTGGGGGCCGGCAACGACACCCTGGTCTGCTCGCTCCTTTCTCCCAAGCTCTCGAGTATTGCTCTGAACAGCCGCCTGGTCGGATATCGCGGCGCCATGCTGCTTGACAAAATAATGCGCGATCCGTCGTACCGCGCCGAGCCGCTCGTGGTCCCTCCGACGCATGTCGTCGTACGCCAATCGACCGATATGGTCGCCATCGACGATCCGAGCGTTTCCCACGCGATCGCCTACATCCGGGAAAACCACTCCCTGCCGATCGGAGTCAACGACATCGCCGAGCAGGTGGGCGTCTCGCGGCGCACACTCGAGCGGCGATTCCGCCGTTGGATGCCCCACTCTCTTCAGGCGGAACTGGTTCGCGTGCGTCTCGAGCGTGCCAAGGAGCTCTTGCGCGACACGGACCTCCCGGTCGCCCAGATCAGCGAGCGCGTCGGCTTCCAATCATCCGAGTACTTCTCGAATACCTTTCGACGGGTGCAGGGGCTGGCCCCAAATCGCTATCGGAGGCAATGCCAGTTCGGTCCCCCCTTGTCCATGAAGTAGCCA
>JAMOAF010000943.1 GCA_023621895.1 Planctomycetota bacterium | reverse complement strand
CAACAGCGGACACTATGAAAAGGGGCGCGAGAAGGGGATTCACGCACTGATCCCGCCCCGCGACGAAGCGGAGATGGCCCAGGAATTCGATGAAGGCCCGCGATCTATTCCGCTTGATCTTCGAGAAGATTCCTTCCACGCAGCCGGTTTGCCCGCGCGACAACATCAAGCCGGCAGTCTGGTGGGACGGCTGCGGAGAGAGCAACCTCAAGCAGGGGAACCGCAACTACGAGAAAGGGCGCCGCGAACTGATGGAGAAGTTCTCCCAGTTGACGTGAAAAAGCTTGGGCGGCCCCTTTCCATTTTTCACTTGATCTTGATCTCCAGCACGCCGCCGGAGAACTCCGGCTGGAGCTTGACCCGGATGCGAACCGCGCCGGTCGTCACCGGGGCGAATTGCACTCTGTTGTAGCGGTCCCTCGCCACGGCCGGCTCCCCTTCGGTTGCGACCGGTTTCCACTCGCTGCCGTCGAGCCAGTCGATCCGCCACGACTCGGGCACGCGGCAGCGGCCGATGCCCGTGTCGTCGAACCAGTAGACCTCCAGCCCGGAGACCTTCCGCGCCTCGTCCAGCCGCACCGCCAGCCACTCCTCCGTGCCGGTATGGGGCCACCAGGTCATCCGCGGGATCGAGCGGTCGATCGAGCTTCGAGGCTCCAGGCCGTCGACCGCCGCCATCACGCTGTCGCTTTCGCAGCAGTGCGAAGCTTCCGCCCGGTAGGCAAGCTCGGGCGCCTTCGGCCAGTCGGCGGCGTCGGGGCCCGCGCCGATCACCGGAAAGGCGGAAATCCGCAGCCGCGCGCAGCCCATCGGGATCAGCGTGACGGTCTCCAGCGGCTCCCCGCTGCGGACCGGGCTTGGGGCCAGCGGCCCCACCAGCCCGAGGTGATCGAGCGTCCAGTTGGGGATCTTCCGGGCCTTGGCCTTCAGCTCGATCGGCGCCGCCGCGGCCTCGAACGGCTGCCCTTGGACCATCGGTTTGCGAACCAGCTCAAACGCGGCGGCCGGATCGTCTCCTTCGAGCACCAGGCCGTAGTTCCAGGGCGTTGTGGGGTGGATTTCCCAAGCCGGCCACTTGTCGGTTCCACCGTGGCGGACGAGCTTTTCGCCAATCGCCAGCGAATAGGTGAGCGGCCCGCGATCGACGGAGACGCACCCGTGGTTTTTCTCCCAGACGGTCAGGCGGATCTTCATCGGCAGTTCCAGCTCGACGCGGTCGCCGTCGTTCCAGGTTCGATCGATGGTGATCGCGCCATCGGCAACGGCGGCGCCTTCGAGCGTCTTGCCGTTTAAAGACACTTGGGGGGCGTCGCACCAGCCGGGCACGCGCAGCTTCAGCCCGAAACGCACCGGCCTGGGCACCGCGAGGGTGAAACGGACCGACTCGTCGAACGGGTAATTGGTTTCTTCATCGATCGAGACTTCCACGCCGTCGCCGACTTTGGCCGTGACGCGCGAGGGGGCGAACATCACGGCCGCCAGGCCGTTCTCGCGCGTGGCCATCCAAAGGTGTTCCGTGTAGTAGGGCCAGCCGTGGCCCGAGTTATGCTGGCAGCAGCGATGCTGGTGGGGGTCGAAGAGGAACATCGGCCCACTGTTCTGCACGCCGGGCGACTTGCTGGCCGCGTCGCAGAGGACCAGGTTCGGCGCAGTCAGGTAGTGCAGCGCCTTCAGGTCGGCGGTGAAGGCGGCGGGCAGCGTGTTGAGGGCCACCAGCTCGCAGCGATCCGCCCAGATCATCCGGCCGGTGATCGCCAGCAGGGTCTCATCCGAGAGCATCTGTTCGACGATCCCGCAGGTTTCGATCGCCTGCCGCGGACCCGCATAGCCGGGCCGGCAGTTCTCGTCGCCGCCGAACATTCCGCCGGGCGCCTGGCCGTAGAGCGAACGGACTTCCTGGTAGTTCCGCTCGGCGGCGATCAGGTGTTTAGGGTCTTTCGACTGGGGATAGAATCGCGCCGGCCCGCCGAACGCCTGGGCAATGTTCACGTTGTGCCAGTTGGGCACCGAGTCGGTCCAGTTGGCCGTGTGGCGATGGATTTTCTCGGCCAGTTCGAGGAGCCAGGGCTGGCCGGTGCGGTTGTAGAGCCAGTGGACGCTGTGGAGGTTGTCGGCCGCGCGCTGCTGTTGCCAGTAGGGCGGGAGGAACTTGCCCTCCGGCACGGCCAGCTCCCAGCGGAAATAGCCGGTCATCAGGTCGAGCACGCGGCGGTCGCCGGAGTGGTCGTAGTAAGACTGGAGGCAGTAGAGGGCGATCATGTTGGGCCAGAGGTCGTCGCGGCCGACGTTGCGGCTGGCGACGCCCGTGCGGCCCTGGTCGGGGCCGAACCACCCGTCGTCTTTCCGCGAGGCCAGGATCGCCTCGATCCAGATCATCGCCTCGTCGATGATTCTCTTGTCTTGAAGGAGGTAGCCGGTATTGGCGAATCCCTTGAGCCAATAGGGGACTTCTTCCCAGCCGTGCTGGCCCTGGCCGGTCTTGCTCAGCCAGGCGTTGTTTTCCTTGACGAGGAATTCGCTGATCTCGGTGAGGCGCCCGTGAAAGCCCTCGGCCTGCAATTCCAACTGCGTGCGCAGCCAGGATCGCGGCTCGACGGCGCCGACCGGCAGCTTGACCAGCGGGCTGGGCAGCAAGGGGGCCCGGTTGCCGTAGTAGAAGGCGTTGCCCTGCCCGGCGTCGGGCGGGAGCAGTCGGGCCTGCTGCCCCGCCAGGGCGGTTAAGGGGATGATCCACATGATCATGACGAGTACACAACGGGGCAGCATGTTGCACCTCCCAAAGGCTGGTCCTTGCGCGCCGAGCCTGACGTCCGATGCCCTGAAGGCTAATGCATTAAGACGGCAGGTGCAACCAATCGCGGCGGCTTCTCCGCCGGGACACAAACGGCCTGGCCAACCCGGGGGTCACCCACAAGAATCCGCAACGTGATTGCCGCTTGCAGGAGATCAGGCGACGCGATACAATTCCTGACAGCAATCCGCCCCGAACACAACTTTTCCTTGCGGCTAACACATATAGGGGGGGTGACGATGCTCTATCTCTCGTCGCTGCCGCGGGTTGGTGTCCGCAGTCTCGGCTCCACGGCCAAATCGCGCCATCGAGGGATACGAGTCTGTCTCTGGACTGCATTGTGCGGAAAGACTTGCTCCACTGCCTCGCCGAGCACCCCGCAATCTCTCACCTTCCGAGGACAAACAAGGCGCGCGCCAATTCCACGGCAATTCAATCCGTTTGGGCAAGACAATCGTGCTGGAGTCGCGCTGAATCACGACGTGTGTATCGGGCTACCCAATGCGCGCGTGTTCGCACGCCAAAAGGGGGGTGGGCCCTTCTCTTTTTCTTTTGGCTTTTTCAGGAGCAACGTGATGAGCGGGTTCAAATTATGTCGGCGCGGGTTTACCCTCGTCGAGCTACTGGTGGTGATTGCCATCATTGGCATCTTGATCGCCCTGTTGTTGCCGGCGGTGCAGGCCGCGCGGGAGGCCGCGCGCCGGTCGCAGTGCACCAACAACCTCAAACAGATCGGCCTGGCCACGCACAACTACCACGACACGTTCAAGACGCTGCCGCCGGGCGGCCGCAACCCGTGGGGGCAGACCTGGTTCCACGCCCTCTTGCCCTACATCGAACAAGTGGCGCTGAAGGACATGTGGAATCCGGCATACCAGTACCACCTCGGTGGGAATATTGCCGTCGCCCAAGCCCTCCAGAACCTGTCTACGTTGCGCTGTCCGAGCGACATCGACAGTCAGACCTATCGTGGGAATTATGCCTGCAACGCCGGCAACGTGGGCGTGGGGGGGACCGGGTCGACCGATCTGGTCGTGCTCCAGTCGCGGACCCTGGCCTCCGGCACGGTGGTCAAAAACGGCGGCGCGCCATTCATTATCGCCACCGATGCGGGGGGCTTCCGGAACACGAAAATGTCCTGGATCGTGGACGGTCT
>JAMOAF010000265.1 GCA_023621895.1 Planctomycetota bacterium | reverse complement strand
AGAAGACATTGCATCCCTCCAAAAGAGTGGTTTTGGGCGTGCCTCGCCCGCAAAGAGTCGTTCTGACCTTGTCCGGAGACGGGCCTAAACCGGGCAGGCGGGCGTGTTTGCCGGGCGCGCATGTGCAAGAACCGTCTTGCCGCGAAAAATCGGGGCAATTTCCGCGAGCAATTGAGAATCTTCCGGCCGCCGGCAATTTTCCAGCGCCTGCCCGTCGTGCAACCTCAGCCGGACGGCTAAAATGCCGGTTCTGGCATCGTTCCCAAACAACTTGGGGTGTCCATGGGCGGCGCGGGATTTGGGCAGGCGGAAGGAAAAATCGGTCAATGTCGCTGACATCGCTCCTGTTGATTTACTGCTTGCTGATCCTGGTCGGCTCATTGGCGGGGGGCTTAATCCCCCTCATGGTGCGGCTTACCCACCGCCGCATCCAGGCGGGGGTCAGTTTTGTGGCCGGCATGATGCTTGGCGTGGGGCTGCTCCACCTGTTGCCGCACGCCCTGCTGGAAGCTCCCGATGCGATCCAGGCCGTATTCCTCTGGGTGCTGGCCGGATTCCTGGTGATGTTTTTCACCGAGCGGTTCTTCTGCTTTCACCACCACGAAGTCCCGCAGATTGGCAAGGATGCGTCGCACGACCACCAGGCCGACGCCTGCCCCCACGTCCGCAGCGAGTCCCACGCGCTGACCTGGAGCGGAGCGGCCGTCGGGCTGACGCTGCACACGGTCTTCAACGGCATTGCCCTGGCTGCCTCCGTCGAGGCCGAATCGCGCGCCGGCGCGGCGGGAGCCCTGGCCGGACTGGGCACATTTCTGGTGATCTTCCTGCACAAACCCTTCGACGCCATGACGATCAGCACGCTGATGACCCTCGGCGGCTGGTCGACCACCGCTCGCCACACCGTCAACAGCCTGTTCGCACTGATGATCCCTCTCGGCGTGGCGCTGTTCTACGTGGGCATGGGCCGTGCCCACGGCGAAGGCAATCTGCTCGCATACGCACTGGCGTTCTCCGCCGGCACATTCCTTTGCATCGCCTCGAGCGACCTGCTGCCGGAACTCCAATTCCACTCGCACGATCGAGGGGCGCTCTCCGCGGCGTTGCTCGCCGGGCTGGCCATCGCGGTGCTGATCGGCGCAGTGGAAGGAGGGAACCACGGGCACACCCACGGCCCGGCCGGCGCTGCCGCGGCAGAGAACCACGACCACCGGCCCGAGGCCGCCGGGCATCTGGAACTCACCGGGGAACACGCCGAGCATGACCACCAGCACTGACCGCCCGTGAATCGGTCAAGAGCGGCCGCAAGACCGGGTCTGTCCGGAAAAATGCCCGGGGCGTCCGTCTGCGCGGACGGCCTTCAAGCCGCGGGCCGCGGGGCAACTGTCGGCGGCGATCGTGGCCGCCAACTCGTCTTCCACCGATGCACCACGGCGCGGTCTTTAGAAAGAATCCCCAATCACGGAAATCGGCCCGGTGTTTGGGGGGGTTTGTAGCGGTTGCAAAGGCTTTGCCTGGCAGAGATTTTGGGTCGTATCACCTTTGGCAGACGCAGATTGCGTTTGATCAGTCCGCCAGCGGCAAAACTCCTTGAAGGTTTTTCGAATCTTGTTAAAGTCGAAGAATGTGGGCGGTGCCGCGGCGCCGCTTGGAGGGCGGTCCACGCTACTGGTGACATAAAACAAGGCGTGCCATTCGATGGTCGATTCGCGTCATCCGACTTCCGACGAGGTCGAGGAACTGCTCCGTAACGCTCAGCTCCGCGACGAGCTGGAACCGTTCTACGACGAATCCATCAGCCGGGTCAACGTCCGGCACTTGTCGCTCTCGGTGGAAAACGAATTTCTCGCCTCGATGCTGGCGTGGGAGCGAGCGCCGGTGCTGCCGATCTACCGCTGGTTCGATCCGGAGCTGCGCCCGCCGAAACCCTCGGCCCTCGGTCCAAACGACCTGCACAAGATTCTCTGGGACGTGATCGAGCGGCTTTACGAGAAGCAGATCGTGCTGGACTTCACGGACCACCTTTCCGACCTTGAACTCTACTGCGTGATCTATCGCGACATCCTGCCGGCGCGGGAGAAGAAGATCGAGCTTTCGGGCAACTACCTCCACTGGGACTGCTCCCACGCCGGCGGCGACCCGGAAGTCTGGCTCCGCTACTACGCGACGGACGAGGAGCGCGAGCAATGGGCCGAGACCTATCGCCAGCCGCTACCCCCGAGACTATCGCCCCGATACCTCCGCGACTTGCCCCGCAATCCGTTCTGAACCTTTCGCGCAGCGGCCGCCGCCGGTTGGCCCTGCGTCCGCATTTCCAGAACTGGCAGCGGTCCCTTGCCCGAGGCAAAACGTCGAATCCCTTCCCCCCACGCGCGGTGACTCCCTCCCGCCGCTCCGATGAACGAATCCCAACCGCAAGGTCTCTCCGTCCTGATGCCGGTCTATAACGAAGAGCGGACCGTCGCGGAGATTCTTGCCAAGGTCCTCCGGCTGCCGATCGCCCTGAAGGAGGTCGTGGTGGTCGACGACGGCTCCCGCGATCGCAGCGCGGCCATCGTCGAGCGGATTGCCTCGGAGGACCGCCGGGTGCGGCTCGTGCGGCTCGGTCGCAACCGGGGCAAGACCGCCGCCATCGCGCGGGCCCTCCAGGAGGCGACCGGCGAGTTGATCATCATCCAGGACGCCGACCTGGAGTACGATCCCGCCGAGATACCCGAGCTGATTGCGCCGATCGTCGAAGGCCAGGCCGACGTGGTCTACGGGAGCCGCTTCATGGTCCGCCGCGCGGCCCGCGTGCTGTACTTCTACCACTACCTGGCCAACCGTTTTCTCACCTTCCTCTCCAACCTGCTGACCAACCGCAACATGACCGACATCGAAACGTGCTACAAGGCGTTTCGTGCCGGGGTGATCAAGCCGCTCCAACTGACCAGCAGCGGATTCGGCATGGAGGTCGAGATCACGGCGATGATCTGCAAGACGGCCGCGCGGACCTACGAAGTGCCGATTTCCTATTACGGCCGGACGTACGAGGAGGGGAAGAAAATCGGCATCTGCGACGGCCTGGCCGCCCTCTTCTACATCGGCTATTACAACCTCGTGCAGCCGTTCACGGCCGCCGGCCGGGCGTACAGGAAACAGGTCAACGCGCACCTGGCCGAGCTGCATTCTGCCGCTGGTCGATTGGCTGGGCGAACGCCCACTGGGCCCGAATCGCCGTGACATGGCGCCGTCGCCAAGCCGTGTGCTTTGTCAAACCTAAGAGTCGGGGCTGCCCTCTCTCAATTCGTCTGGAACTCACGGCACATCAGAATCGGCTCGACCCGAAAATCAAGGTTTGACAAAGCACTACGGTTCTTCGCGCTCGGCAGGAGGAACGCCGGCGGGAACGGCCGAAGCCTCGGCCCGCTGCTTTTTCCTTTGACGCCTCGCCCTCTTGTCCTCGGACTTCTGCTTCTTCAGCCGCTCCCGCTGCATCTTCTCAAACGTATTGCCATCTCGTGCCATCGATCCTCCATTTCGAGTGCGACTCGTCAAAAGAGACTTCCACTCCGCTTTCGCGCGAACCAGGCGGCGGAACAACGGCGCGCCTCCCGCAGACAGCGGCAAGCTCATCAGCCGCGATCCAGGAAAACTTCGCGGCGAAACCGCAACCGTGCGATGCTCGTAGCGGAGAAAGTCGAGGGAAAAGTGATCAGAACAGTCCCTTGACTTGCGCCGGGCAGTGTAACACGAATGACCGGCTGGAGATAGGTCTGCCGATCCTGGAGGCCAGTCCAGTCCGACGCACTGACACGCGCGAACTGCCGCCGCAACGCACTCCCCTGGGGGCGGTCAGCCAATTGTGGCGATCATTTGCCCCACCCCAAGGGGGGGCATGGCCAGGTTCTCGGGAATCGCCCGCAAACCGGAAGTCTTGCCAAGAACCTGGTCTTGTATATTCAAAATTTGAA
>JAMOAF010000467.1 GCA_023621895.1 Planctomycetota bacterium | reverse complement strand
ATAGCAGCTTCCAGGCCGAGGTTCTCGAGGCGTCTGAACCGGTGCTGGTCGATTTCTGGGCCCCTTGGTGCGGACCATGCCGAGCGATTGCGCCGATGATCGCCGAGCTTGCCGCGGAAAATGCCGGCGTCGCGAAAATCGTCAAAGTGAACGTCGACGAGTCTCCCGACACCGCCGCGCGATACCAGATCAATAGCATTCCCACGCTGATCATCTTCAAGGATGGCCAAGTGGTCGAGATGTTTCAGGGAATCCAGCAGAAGAGCCGCGTGCAGGGTGCGTTGCAGGAGGCCTTGGGCTGAACGCGGGGCAAGGTTCAAGGGGCAAGGTTCAAGGTTCAAGGCCCAATTCCCAATAGCCAAGAGTGGACAAGACTGGGGCCTTTGGTTGGGAGCAGCAGACTTGAGGGTCTTTGGACCTTGGACCTTGGACCTTGAACCTTGAACCTTGTCGAGCATGGAGCCGCAAGAGGGGCATAGACGGGGGAAGCCGAGTGCCGGGCGAGCGCCGGAAACGGGTGGGCAGTGTGCGGGCGGGCACAAAAAAACCGGACCTTTCCCACCAAGGAAAGATCCGGCGTGACCGTAGGGCCATCCGGAGGAGGCAACAGGGCGTTCTTCAAATCGGATGGCCATGATCCGCTGCGCCGGCCCGGGCGGCGCCGGAAAACCGGGGCCGGCGCGACGCGGACAATACCGACGCGCACTAGGCCTTGGGGGCCGGGGGCGGAGCCGGAGCGGCAGCGGGGGCCGGAGCTGCCTTGGCCGGCTCGCAGGCGGCCGGTTCACAAGCAGCCGGGGCGCAGGTGGCCGGGGCGCAGGTCGCCGGGCGGCAAGCACGCAGCCGAGCCAACAGGCCGCAGCGCTTCGGGCAGCAGGTGGCCGGTTCGCAGGTGGCCGGTTCGCAAGCGGCCGGTTCGCAAGCGGCCGGGGCGCAAGCAGCCGGCGCGCAGGGGGCCGGAGCTGCCTTGGCCGGTTCGCAAGGAGCCGGGGCGCAGGTGGCCGGGGCGCAGGTGGCCGGTTCGCAGGTGTCCGCGCGGCAGGCGCGCAGCCGAGCCAACAGACCGCAGCGCTTCGGGCCGCAGGTGGCCGGTTCGCAGGTAGCCGGCGCGCAGGTGGCCGGTTCGCAGGCAGCCGGTTCGCAGGTGGCCGGGGCGCAGGTGTCCGGGCGGCAGCTTCTCACGCGGGCCAACAGGCCGCAGCGCTTGGGGCCGCAGGTGGCCGGTTCACAGGTGGCCGGGGCGCACGTGGCCGGTTCGCAAGCAGCCGGGGCGCACGTCTTCGGGGCGCACGTCTTCGGGCGGCATGTTCGCGCTGCCTCCGCCGTGGCAACAACGCTCAGCATCGCGAACATGGTCGCGACACAGAAAACAAAGGTGCGATTCATTCAAGAACCCTCCAACTTAACAGGTACCGTAGCGTTAAGGGATCCGCTCTCATCTCGGCCGTCTCCCGTGAATTGCTCCCCAACAACGACGGCCAGCGGCCGGAGAGCCACGAAAATCAAGCTGTGCCGTGCCGACCCGCGACAACCCCGCCCTGTTTAAGGTTTGCGGCTTAGGCCGACATTGACAATCTCACAGCTTAGATGGTTAAGTTAGCATGGATGATTTCGATGTCAAGCGGTAAGGAGCGGGAAAATGGAAAGTATGGGCATTTTCTGGAGTCCGGGCGGTTCTAGGAAAAGGCCAGGCAGCTTGAATTTCAGCGAAAAACGACCGCCAAAAACAAAAAAACGAGCGGGATTTCCTTTCATCCCGCTCGTCAATCAGTACCGCAAAGTCTTGTCTTAAAACGATTTACAGAGTCTGGCACGGCGCGGGCCTGCGCGCATCACACGCCGACACAGTTTCTGCAAATCGTGCCAGACCGTGGGAAATGGCCGAGATTCCGCAGTCTTTTTTTCGCCACGAGTCTCGCCAGCATTCGGACTCTGCCCGGTCGCCGAGTCTCGCCGAGCGTCGAATCAGCGTCTTGGCGAAACGCGGCGGCCGCAAGCCGCCGCGGAGGAATGACCAGGCCGCGTCAACGCTGGACGGGCTGCGAGCTGGCCGGGCGTTGGGCTTGAACGGCAACGTTCTCTTGCTCTCGATCCTGAATCGCCGCACGGAGCATGTCGAGCTTCCTCAGTGTCTCCGAGAGGTTCTCAAAATCGAGCAGCAACGGCGGCTGGTCCGGAAACACCGTTGCCGCCATCCCTGCAATGCGCCACCCTTCAGGCGCCTTGCGGAGCATCCAGAGCATGTCGTCGGTGCGAGAATGCCCGTCGGCGTCTACGTCCGTCCAGGTTGCCGCGACCCGCGCGCCGCCGCCTTCCAGATATTGGACCTTGCCCACCTCGAACGTGGCCGTGTCGCTGCCTCGCGGCGCGACTTCGATTCCCAATTGAGCCACTTGCGTCCGCGCGGTCGTAGTGAACATCGCCGCGGCCTTTGAATCGTTGCCCTCGCGGATCGCCTGCAAGAACTCGGTCACCGCAACTGCCGGCGGTTCAGCGCCGGTATCGGCCGAGGCCTGGGCGCCGCCGCCGGATGCCGGCGCCGGATCTCCGCGATCGGATTTCTGGCAACCGAATCCCACAACGCCCAGCAAAGCCAACAACAGCATCCATTCTCTGCAACGCATCCTGCCGATCTCCTGGATTGAATTTCCATATCTCGCGAAGCAGGGAACGCCGCCACAACAGTTCAGGCATCCTTCGCCTCGCTGCCGGGATGCGACTCCCGAACTCCGAGCGCGGCGGCGGTCCGGCCTTGCAGCCGGTTCGCCAGCGATCTCAACGAAGGGTGGGGAGTGTCGCAGGAACCGAAATCGGCGTCAAGACAAGAAATCGAGGCGCAAAAGCGCCCTTGCGGTGGAAATCCCGGCGCTCGACGGAGTGGAGAAAGTCCGCGTCCCCCTCCCCCGGGCGCCAGCCGCATCCGCTTTGCGGGAGAAGGGCCAACGCCCCTTCCGCCGCTCCGGCGCCGCGCAGGCCGGCCGGGCCGCGGTGGCCGAATCCGCTTTGGAGAATCCAGATGAAGATGACCAGCAGAAGCACAACCGCCAGGGCGAGCACAACGATCAGGCCCAGGTGCGGGCCGGTCTTGCGGCGCGCCGGCCAGCGCGACGCGCCCGCCGGCGAGGCACTCGTTGAAACCACCGGCGGCTCGGTCGCCCGGCAGGTTGCCGGCTGGAGCGAGGGAAACACCGACGCCGCCTCCCGCCAGTCCGTCCAGCCCTCGCGCCAGACGAACGTCTCGGGGCTGATCCGGCCTTCGTTCAACCAGGTCTGCACCAGGTCCGACTGGGCCGGGCCAAACTGGCCGCCGCTGGGCGGACGAACATACCAGACGGCCGCGGGCGCCTCGGCAAACGGGTCCACAACGGCCGCCGGCGCCGCTGGTGGAAGAGGAGCCGCGCGATGCTCGTCGCCGGATGGTTCCGGCAGGTTCGTCGCCGCCGGATCGGTTGGCTCGGCCGTGGCGGCCGGCTGCAAAACCGGGTCGTCCGAAGCAACCGCCCGGCCGGCTTCCGAGGGGCCCTGCGCGAGAACCTCTTGCGAGCTTTCAACTTGCAGCTCCAGTTCTCGCTCGAATTGGCTGGCCGGATTCACCGCGGGCCGGGGCGGCGCGGGGTCAACACTCGACTCGGACGCATCCGGCGACCTGCCCGCCTCCGGGGCAACACTCTCCGACGGAATCGTGAACTTCACGCCGCAATACGGGCAGATTCCCCGGCGGCCAGCCAGGAAAGCCTTCACATTGAGTTTGTGCCCGTTGGGGCAAGAAAATCGGATTCCCATGACACCATTATAACCTCGCTGCGCGCGAGGTCAGCGGTCAGCGGTCAGCGGTCAGCGGTCAGCGGTCAGTTTTCAGTTTTCAGTTTTCAGTTTTCAGTTTTCAGTTTTCAGTTTTCAGTTTTCAGTTTTCAGTTTTCAGTTTTCAGTTTTCAGTTTTCAGTTTTCAGTT
>JAMOAF010000192.1 GCA_023621895.1 Planctomycetota bacterium | reverse complement strand
GGGAGGGCACAGCAGACTGCCCTTCAATGCAGACAGTTCTTTTGCATACGATCGAGATGCTTCATCATGTCCCCGCCACCTCCCTGCCGCTCGGTTACGGGGCAGAGATTCTCGGCGGAAGACCTCGGCCATTTCTCCGGTCGCAAGGTTTGAATTTCCAGTAATGATGCTATAGACTCAGTCTCTGTCTCCGCATTCGTGTGATTCGTGCGATTCGTGGTCCAGTCCTTCCTCTCGTTCCCCAGTTCCAGCTTGGGAACCAGGACAACGCCGATCTTCATCCCAGGGTAGAACACAATGACACGGTCAGCTTCTTGCCAGTCTGCCAGCGTTATCCTATTGCTGCTTGCTGCCTGCGCCGCCGCGCAGACAGCCCCCCAAACGAACCTTGTACCCAACGCCGGCTTCGAAACGGCCGACGCCGGCGCGCCTGCGTTCTGGGCGCAGCGAACCCCGTCTGACACCGACCGCACGCTAAGCTGGGACGTACAGGTCTCGCATCGTGGAGAGCGGAGTCTGAAGATCGAAAACACCGGGGCGGTGATCAGCCGCTGGCGATGGGGGCACCTCCGTGACGCCACACTGGCGACGGGCAGCCGGGGGATGCTTCGCGGCTGGATCAAGACCGAGAATGTCGCGGACAGTGCCTTCCTGCGGCTCTATTTCCAGGATTCCGCCGACCAGATTCTCCGCCAGCCCGATTCCAACAAGGTGTCGGGCACCGCAGACTGGACGGAGGTCCAGCTCCCGTTCACCGTCCCGGACGGAACGGCCTTCGTCATGATCTATCTCGAACTGACGGGCACCGGCGCCGCATGGTTCGACGATCTGGAGTTGACGGGCGAGGCGGGGCAGGTGCCGGCGGCGGCCGCTCCGCCCGAGGTGGTCTACGGGCTCGGCGAATTCGATCGGCTGGAAGGCTGTTTGGCGCAGGCTGAGGGAAAACAGGCGATTCTCCGGCTTGCCCGGCAGTCGGCGCGCGGTTTGGCGGGATTCGAGTTCTGGGGCGAGTCGGCGTGCTACGACATCCGCGTCAGCTACGCGCCGTCGCGCAAGGGCGGGCCGGCCGCCAGGCTGCTGGTCAACGATCGTTCGATCGCGCAATGGGCGCTTGCCGCCCAGGCGGAGACCGCATCGGCCGAGAAGGGGCTGGCAGAGAAGTGGATTCGCGGCGTCAACGTCCAGCAGCGGAGCCGAGTGGCGTTTCAATGGGAAGGCGAGCCGGGCGATGCCTGCGGGCTGGTGGCGATCGGCTTTCGCCCCGTCGGCCGCTTTGCCGGCGAGTTCCTCTCCGCCGCCGAGCTTCAGCCCGAACCGACGCTCCGCCTCTACCCGGAGCCCGCTCTACGGCAGCGGGCGAAGGAGATGCTCCCGAGTTTCGTCGGCAAGAAGGTGGCCGAGGTGGCCGAGCGCCGCAAGCAGGAATTGGCCGCACTCGCCACGCCCGAACAGTGGCGCCAGCGCCAGGAACAGGTCCGCGCTCGCCTGGTCGAAATGTTTGGCGACTTTGGCCCCAAGTGCCCGTTGAACGCGCGGATCACCGGCAAGCTTGACCGGCCGCAATACACCATCGAGAAGCTGATCTTCGAAAGCCAGCCCGGCTACCATTGCACCGCCAACGTGTACCTGCCGAAGAACCGCAAGCTGCCGGCGCCGGCGGTTCTGTTTACGTGTGGCCACGCCGCCGAAGGCAAGGCCTATCACCTCTACCACGAGACGTGCCTCGGGTTTGTGCTCAAGGGCTACGTCGTGCTGGCTCTGGACCCGACCGGCCAGGGCGAACGGTCGGAGTATTTCGATCCGGCCACCGGCGATCCGCTGGTGCCGCTGACGGTGATGCAGCATGTCTACCTCGGCCGCCCGTCGTTTCTCGTCGGCCGGACGCTGGCCGGTTACCGCACCTGGGATGCCGTGCGGGCGCTGGATTATCTCGAGTCGCGGCCCGAGGTGGACCGCGAGCAGTTGGTGGCGGTGGGCAACTCGGGCGGCGGGATCATGGCACTCTTGATCACGGCCTATGACAAGCGGATCAAGGTATGCGCCGCGGCGCACCCGGGCGGACCCTACGAACAATTCTTCCTGACCGGCCGCAGCATTCCCGAGTCGGACGTCCTCAGCCTGATTCCGCCACGGCCGTGCGCAATGATCGTCGGCCGCGACTCGGGCGAGATCGAGGGCCATCAGGGCAAACTCGACCGGATGATGCCGTTCTATGAAGGGCTCGGAGTCGGCGGCGAGCGGGCGAAGATGATCCTTGTCGACGGCGTGCACAACATGGAGAAGCCGAAGCGCGAGGCCGCCTACGGTTGGATCAATCGGTGGCTGAACCGGGAAAAGGAAGGCGCTCAGGAGCCGCCGCTCTCGCCCGAAACGGTCGCCGACCTGAACTGCACGGAGACGGGATTTACGGTCCGTGACCTGGGCGGCGAGACGGGGCAGACGCTCAACGCCAAGCTGGCCGCCTCCTGGCGGACGCCCCGCGCCGTGCCGGCCGACCGCCCGGCGATCGAGACAGCCCGATCTTCCTTGCGCGAGCGAATTGCCCGCCGTCTCGGCCTCGAGCTGCCGGCGAAGCGATCCGCCCCGCGAGTCACCAAGGCGGGCAACTTCGAGACGGAAGGCTTGTTCGTCGAGCGGCTCTCGATCGAGAGCGAAGCAGGGATCGAGCTGCCGTGCGTCTTGTTGCGGCCGAAGAAGGACGCGCAAAAGCCGGTCGTCCTGCACGTTGCCGAACTCGGAAAGCCGACCGGCACGTCGCAGTCGTCGCTGGCCCTGGCCTTGGCCCGCGCCGGTCACGCCGTCTTCTCCGTCGATGTCCGCGGAGCCGGGGAGACCGATCCCCGCGTGCGTTCGACCCTGCTGCCGCTCACCCAACCCGACCACCAGCAGTGGCGCTTCGATTTCTGCGCCGCCGACTCCGCGCAGGCGGGAACGACGATCCTGGCAATGCAGATTTTCGACGTGGTCCGGGCGACCGACTACCTGGCCGGACGGGCGGACCTGCGGGGCCGGTCGATCATTCTGGCCGGCGAGGGGCTCGGCGGCGTCTGGGCCCTGGCGGCGGCCGCCTTTGACGATCGGTCCGGCGGAGTCGTTTGCGTGCGGACCGTCCCCTCCTACACGCTCGTCGTCGGATCGCAATACTACCTGGTCCGCGACTATTTCTGGACCCCGGGGGCGCTTCGCGATTTCGACCTGCCCGACCTGGCCGCGCTGGCCGCACCGCGACCTGTCATGCTGATCGATCCGGTCGACGCAATGCTGGAACGCTTGGACTTGGACCGATGCCGCTCGCTGCACGGCTGGGCGAAGGAAATCTATCGAGCGCTCGGAGCGCCCGAGGCGCTGCAATTTCGGCAGACGCCCGACGGAACGGTCGAATCGCTGAGCGGCCTGGTCGGGTCCGCTTTTGGTCGAGATCAGTGATCTTCCCTCCTTGCGACGCTTTCGAGCGCCGCAAGCAGTTCGTCAGGGCGGACCGGCTTGGAAACGTAGGAATCCATGCCGGCGGCGAGGCAGCGGTCTCGAACGTCCTTGATCGCGTGGGCCGTCATGGCGACAATCGGCGTCCGAGCCCGTCCGCCCAACTGTTCGATGCGGCGAATCGCCTCGGTCGCCGCCATGCCGTCCATTTCGGGCATTTCCACGTCCATCAAGATCACGTCGAACGGCTCTTCCTCGAACGCCCGCACCGCCTCGTTGCCGTCGCAAACAGCGCGGACCCGATGGCCGCTCATTTCAAGCAGTCCGGCGGCCACTTCCTGGTTGATTGGGCTGTCGTCGGCGACCAGGACAGAAAGGGCCTGGCGCCGGATGCGATCGACGCGGGTGTTTTTCCGGTCCGAATCGGCCGGGCCGGCGCCCAAGACGGCAGCCACCGCGTCCAGCAACTCCATCGGTTTCACGGGCTTGCCCAGGCAGTGCGAAATCCCGATCTGATCGCACCTCCGCATGGCTTCGATCTGGCCGGTCGGAACGAGCACCACCGCCGGTAGGCCTTGAGCGGCCAGCCGCTCAGCCAGTTCCAACCCGGCCGCGCTGGCGACATTCAGGTCGATGACGGCAACGGCCGGCCGCGGCCGGTCCGGGCCCGGCAGGGAAAGCTCCACCGACGCATTATCGAGTGTCCGGATCGCCAGGCCGGCGGTCTCGAGCATTTCACGATAGGCCTGGCGCGCGTGCTCATTCTCGCTGAACAGCAGGGCTTCGGCCCGAAACTGCGCCGGCGCGCTCGGCCCTTGTTTGGCCGCCGCCAGCTTGAGCGGCACGACGAAATGAAACTGGCTCCCCCGTCCCTCCTCGCTGTCGACCCAGATTCGCCCCCCCATCAATTCCACGAGCTGTGAGGAGATGGCCAGCCCCAGCCCGGTGCCTCCAAAGCGGCGGGTGGTGGAGCCATCGCTCTGGCGGAAGGCTTCGAAGATGCACTGCTGCTTGTCGCGTGGTATTCCGATGCCCGTGTCTTGGATCGCGAAGTGCAGGTCGGCATCCCGCTCGCCGATCCGCTCGGCCCATATGTTGACGTACACCTCGCCCCGCGACGTGAACTTCACGGCGTTGCCGACCAGGTTGACCAGCACCTGGCGGAGCCGGTTCGGATCGCCGGAAGTCTGCCGGGGGACTTCGGGAGCGACGCGATAGACAAGTTCGATGTTCTTCTGGAAAGCGGAAACGGCCAGCAGCCGGACGGCGTCGCCGACGACTTCGTGCAGGCTGAAGGGAACGACTTCGAGCTCCATCCGCCCGGCCTCGATCTTTGAAAAGTCGAGGATGTCGTTGATGATCGCCAGAAGTGCTTCGGCGGAATCGCGGACAACGCTGATGGAATTGCGCTGCTGGCTGGTCAGCGGGGTTCTCAGGACCAACTCGGTCATCCCGAGGACGCCGTTCATGGGGGTGCGGATCTCGTGGCTCATGGTGGCCAGGAACCGGCTTTTTGCCTGGTTGGCAGTCTCGGCGAGCTGCTTGGCGACGCGGAGGTCCTCTTCCGTCTGCCGGAGCTCGTCGGCGATCCGTTTGAGTTGGCGGTTAGACTCGGCGAGTTGCCGGGCGCGGGACTCGGCGGCGGCCGTTCGCTCCTCGACTCGGCGTTCGAGCGTCTGGTTGAGCCGCTGCAATTCGGCGAAGCCCTCGGCGTTCTCCAGGGCGGCGCCGGCGATTGTTGCGACGAAATCGGCGAGCCGCTCTTCGTCGGCGCCGAACAGCCCGTGCACGTGGCCGTGGGTGACATAGAGACAGGCGGTTGCCCGCCCGCGTACATAAAGGGGGACGCAGAGGGTCGATTGCCCCGCCGCATGGGCGGCCGAATCGGCGTCGACCATGTCGTTCTCGGCTGAGTCGGCCACCGCCTTGCCCGTCCGCAGGGCTTGGTGGAGAATCCGCTGGTCGATGGCGATGTCTTTCTCGCCGGCCACGGGGACGAAGGATGCCTCCTCGCCTCCTTCAACGTGAAGCACGAGGCATTTTTCTCCGCGGAGCAGGCGGAGGGCCGCCAGCCGGGCGGCTTCGTAGATTGCCATCGGCGTCAGTGCCGACGCGATCTTCCTTCCCGAGTCGAGCACGGTGTCGAACCGGTCGGCGAGCGAGAGGCTGGCCGTCTCCGCCGGCAGCCGCTCTTCGGTCGCGGTCTCGATTTCGGCAAGCGCCGCCTGGGCTTCGAGGGCCTGGTCCGCCGCGTCGCTCCACCCGACCTCACGCCCCACCCTGGCCATGGCCGCCAGCGTCTGGGCGACTTCGTAGTCCGCGTGCTGCCGCCGCGCGACTTCCAGGCTCTTGGCAAACAGCCTCCGTGACTTGCGAATTCTCCCCCGCATCGCCGAGACGAGCGCATACTCGCGCAGGGCCTGCGGTTGGTCGTTCTTGCACAGCCAGGTCGAACGGATGGCGCGCCGGGCGGCCCTCTCTGCCTGCTTGAGCATGCGGCCGCGGCGGATCGCCATGAAGTCCGACAGCTTCTCCGCCTGCTGGCGGCGGACGGTGGCCAGCCAGGTGGGAACCGGCAAGGTGTACGCGTTGCGCACGCCGGCGGAGTTGGAGACCGAAACGGCCTGTTCCAGAATCGACGCCGCCTCTTCGAGCTTGCCGCTCCCGTAGAGGCACAGCCCCCTGGCCAGCAAGACCTGCACGATCGCCTGGTAATCGGTCCGCTCGCGCTCCAGTTCGGTCATCAAGACGTCTTCGGGAAGAACTCCGCCGGATGCCCGCGCCCAGACATCCAGGATGATCCCCGACGCCTGCTTGTCCCCCAATTCAATGCCCGAGGAGTGATTCAGCCGGGCCTCCTTGACGGCTTCTCGGCGCCTGCCGAGGTGGCAGAGCGAGGCGGCGATCTGGTAGCGGGCGATGTGCACCTGCCAGTAGTCGCCCATCCGCTCCAGCAAACGCACGGCCTCGCGGCACTTCTCGATGCACTCGCTGAATCGCGATGCCGCGTAGAGCGATACGCCGTAGAACACCAGTGTTTGGCCCTGGCCCCACAGATCGCCGAGCGACTTGCGCAACTGGAGCGACTTCTCGGCATAGCGGATCGCCCGGCGCATGTTCGGTACGAGCGTCATCGCCGGCGCATGTTCCGAGTAGGCCTGGGCCAGCTCGCGGCCGGGCAGGAACCGCTCGACGTAGTTCAACTCGCGGAGGTGCGCCCAGAGGGCCATCACCATGCTGCGGCCGTACCAGCAGCCGTGGCAGAGGTTGCTCAGCAGGCTCAGGACGAGCCGTTCTTGCTCGGTCGGATGGCGTTTGCACCGGTGGAGGAACACTCTTGGAAACCAGGTGTGGGCAGCCTGCACCAGCGTCTCCCAGAGCAGCAACAGCACCAGCAGCCACTTTCGCTGGGGAACGAACCTTCCCAGGTAGCGCAGCCCCCGCTCGATGTCGCGGATCGCGCCCTCCATGTCGCCTCGCTTGAATGCCAGCTCCCCCAGCTTTCCGCGAATCTGCGCCTTGGCCAAGGGATCCTCGGCCATTTCGGCGGCGGCATGAAACAGCCGGCCCGCATCGTCGTATCGCCCCCGCAGCATGAGAACGTCGCCGAGCCCTTCGGCAATGCAAAACCGGGTGGCCACCGGCGAGGCGTAGCTGCCTCGCTCGGCAATCCGGTATTGTTGTTCGGCCGTTTCCAGCACGTGCTGCGCCCGGGCCTGTTCGGCGGCGACCAGCGCGTGCGGCAGGGCGGAGCGGCTGTCGCCCGCGGCGTCGAAATGGTAGGCGAGCGAGCGCGCGTCGTTGGGCGCCCATTGCTGCAAATAGGCGGCTGCTCGCCGATGGATATCGCGCCGCTCGCCCGGCGTGAGCCGCGCGAGCAAGGCGGCGCGGATCTTGTCGTGCACGAAAACGCAGGAAGCGCCGTCGGGGCGGAGCCAGATCAGGCGGCGCTGGCGGGCCTCGTCCAGGGCGGCAATCGCCTGCGACGGCTGCTGGCACGCCAGTTCGGCGACGATCTTCAACTCGAATTCCTTGCCAAGCACGGCGCCGGCCGACAGCAGGCCGATCGTGTGTTCGGGCAGGAGCTCCAGGCGCCGCGTGAGGAACGCGGCCGCCCGGCTTGAGGAGCTCACGTCGGCCATCGCCAGCGGCTCGGCCCTCCAGCCGTCGGGGCCGGGCAGCAAGGCGCCGGTTTCAACGAGCCCGTGGAGCACCGCGGAGGCCATGAACGGACTGCCGCCGGAGAGCCTCTTGATCAGTTCGACCGCCTCGCCGGGAAGCGGTCCGGCCATCGATTCGACGATCTTGCGGACTTCCTCGGCCTCCAAGGGGAGAAGGCGGAGGTGGGTGGTCGGTTCAAATTGCCGAATCAGGTGATCCTCGCCGACTTCCTCGGTTCGGAAGGCCGCGACGACAAGCAGATACGTGTCTCCCGCCGCCTCCGCCGCCATGCCGTGCCAGCGGCGGAGCAGCTTGCAGCTCAATTCACCCGCCCAATGGCAATCGTCGAGAATCACCACCGCCGGATGTTCCACGGTTCCGAGTGCTTGGAGAAATTGTGCCAGGGCTTGGATTGTGCGGGTCTCTCCGATCGATTCGGGCGCCGAGTCCTGGGCGGCCCCGGAGTCCAGTATTTGCTCCAGTTCCGGCAGCGCGGCTCCGATCGTGCCGGCATAGACACCGATCCGGCTTCGGAGTGTCGCGGCGTACTCCGGTTCCGACTTGGCGGCGGCCAGCACGCCGCCGGCAATCCCCTCGAGGACGCGGAGGGGATTCTGGGCGATTTCGACGGTTGCCTGGCCCCGAAAAACCCGCAAGCCATGTTGGCTGGCCCGGTATGCGGTCTCCGCCAGCAGGCGCGTTTTTCCGCCCCCCGACTCGCCTTCCAAGAGAACCAGCCCGCCGCGGCCATTTCGCGTCCGTTGAATCTGCTCATCCAGCTTGTCGAGTTCCGCCCCGCGGGTCACAAAGGCGGGCTCGGTCAACGTGTCGCGGCGATCGCGCGCGCCGATCACGACCGCCGGGTCCGCTCCGCCGCTGCGGAGCCCCTCGTCGATCGCCTCCAGATCGTTGAGCACGGCCTCCGCGGATTGGTAGCGGTCTCGCGGGTCTTTCCGCAGGAGCCGCTGGATGACTTCGTCGAGCGCCCGCGGAACCGCCAGGCCGAGTTGCGAGAGTCCCGCCACGGAGCCGGTCATCTGTTCGAAGAGGATCGCACCGACCGAATCACCTTGGAACGGCGATTCACCCGCGAGGCAACGGTGCAGGACAAGCCCCGCGGAATAAAGATCGGACGCTTCCGTCACGTCCTGGTCGATCAATCCGGCCTGCTCCGGCGAGACATAGCGGGCCGCTTCGACGGGACGATCCAGCCCCCCCTCCGACTGGATGCACCCGGCAGGGCCGAAGTCCACGAGCGTGGCGCCGGTCAGCGGTCCATCCTTGCTGACGATGATGTTGGTCGGTCGGACTCTGCGGTGGAGGACGCGGTGCGCGTGCAAGTCGCGCAGGGCCGAGAGCAGGGCCCGGCCGACCGCCAGCGTTTCGCTTGTCTCGAGCGTTCGTGAATTGAGCCTCTCCGCCAGCGACACGCCGGGGATATGCTTCATCACCAGGAGGAAATCTTCGCCTTGGCATTCGGCGTGCAGCAGGGGGGCGCACCACGGGCTCGGCGCCCTTTGCAGGAGGGCCGATTCGTGCTCCAGTCTCATCAGACCACCCGCCGTCAAGCTCCGGACTGCGATCGCCTTGACGATGCAGGCCTCGCCGGTTTGGCGATCGGCGCCGAGGTACGTTCGCGACCCCGAGGCGTCGCTGAGCAGCCGCTGGAGGCGGTAGCGGCCCGCGACGACGCTCCCGATCAGGTTCCCACCGCGCGCCGCGGCGGCATCCTGCTTCGAATCCTGCGCCGGAACCTCGAGAATGATCGGCTGCATTTTAAGGGCCTGAAATCAACGGCGACATGCTGGCGCCAACCGGGTTGCTGCCGGCTGCGCCGCCCCGGCTAGGGCAAGGGGGAACAGCCGGGCTCGGGTGGCGGCGCGGAGCGGGACCGCCGGCGCCGCGCACCGGAGACTCGCTCAAAAAATCATAGCTCCCCCCGGCCGTCAAGACCGCCCACCCCGCCGCCGGCCCCCCGGGGGCGCCTTGTCGCCGGCGCCGATTCTGCGGGTTGATCCGGTTGTCCGGCCGCAACGTCTTTCCGGATGGGCAAGGTTCTCCAATCGCGAGCTCGCGGCAAACAGGGCAAGCGCTGCCAACAACGTCGACCTGGGTGTTTATTATCATGATGCGGTCACATGAGAATTATTTTAGTATGCTTTGTCTCCCGCTTGGTTGAATTCGAGTTCAAGGCGCGGATAATCAGTAGTTGTGGATAATCACGAATGGCGAATGGAACAGTTCGGTCGCCGATCGCGAGCAAGACACGTTTGTGTGCGGAGCAGTCGCGCGGAGACAGAGGGGGCGGCGTCCGCCGGATTTGACTTTGAGCGGGGCAATGTGTCTGTACCAGGAGAAGGAGTATGGCGTCGAACGTGAAACTTACTTGCTCAGCGGAGGTCGAGCAGTTTCTCGCTGAGGAAACGGCGGCGTTCACTCAAGAACTCGCGGAAATCGCCGCGGAGGTGGACGACCACCAAACCCCCTTCAGCCAAACGCACTTGGAGCGGCTGACAGCGGCCGCCGAGAAGAGCCGCCGGGCCTGCCGCGACCTGGAGCTGCTGATCGGAGATGACCAGCCCGTTCTGCGGGCAGCACAAGCCGCCTACCGCTCGGCAATCGCCCCGTGGTTCGATCGCAGTTGGCTGATGCACCGCGCCAAGTTCAAGCCGATGGGCTACCCCGGAGATTACGCGATCCTCACGGCGATCTACGACCGGCTGCCGAAATCGCCGGGGATCGGCGGCTATCTCGATCTCTACTTCCTCAACACCCAGTTGGGAAGGGCCGTACCGGCGCGGCTCCGCGCGGCCAGGGAATTCCTCATCCAGGAGCTCGAGCGGCGCGGCGGCGAAGTCTCGGTGCTGAACGTCGCCTGCGGACCGTGCCGCGAGTATACGGAGGATTTCGAAATCCCCCGCGGCGTTCGCCCCCGCATCACCTGCATCGACAGCGACCAGGAGGCGCTGGACTTCGCCCGCCGGAACCTCGCACTCCTGAACGGGAGGATGCCGGACGTGTCCTGCGTCAGGTACAATGCCCTCCGCATGAGTTCGGCGAAGAGGAACCTCGAAGCATTCGGCAGGCCGGACATCATCTACAGCATCGGCCTGTTCGATTACATCACGGACCGCCACCTCGTGCCGATCCTCAAGGGGCTGCGCGAGACGCTCGCCGACGGCGGCGTTCTCTACGTCGCCTTCAAGGACGCCGACCGGTATGACAAGACCGTCTACCAATGGATGGTCGACTGGTTCTTCCTACAGCGGACCGAACAGCAGTGCCTCGCGCTCTACGAGCAGGCCGGGTTCGACACCGGGCGGATCGACATGCGCCGCGACGAGACCGGGATCATCATCAACTTCATCAGCAGGCCCGGACCGGCCGCGACGTACCGGATCGACGCAGCGCAAGACGCCGCCGAGCCGCAAGTGGTCCCCGCAACCTCGCCATCGCAGACTACAAGCAGCTGAATCGACCTGCGTGATTCGTGGAAAAAGCGGCTGTTATTCAGATCGCCGCGTGGGCTTGCCCCGCGCTTCGTTGCGTACGGGTTGTGCCGCAGCGCAGGCGAGAGCGCGGCGCAAGCCCACGCGGCGATCACGCTCTCATGAATTCCTCCCTACAATCACGCAAGCTCATCTAGCGGCCCCATGGGAGGCGGGCGGGTGGCACGGCACCTTTTTATTCTTGAGGGTTGCCCCAGCGGCAATTAGAATATGGAGTGTCGGCACCAAGCTCGAAGAGGCTCGCCTTGCGAAAAGACCGGTCGGGACAGAGACGTTTCTGGCGAAATGCGCGCCATTTCTTGGCGGCGAAATCACCCCCCGTCCGCCGCCGCCGGCGACTCGCGCTCGAGAGCCTGGAAAACCGCGAGTTGCTTGCGGGTGAAGCGATCAACATCGCGATGAGCCTCTCGGGAACGCCCGGCGACGACACCTTCGAGTTCTCGCCCGGGGAGGAGGAAGGAACCTGGCGGGTGACGCTCAACGGCGAGATGACCGAGTATCGCGCCGCGTCGATCAACCTGAGTTTCAGCGGAGGGGAAGGCCGCGACTCGGCGCGTCTAGCCGGCAGCCCGGATGCCGACACGGTGGAACTCGGCCCCGGCTGGGGCTCGCTTGCCAGTGGTTCCTGCATGGTCACCTTGAGCGGGGTGGAGGTGATTTCCGTCGACGGCGGCGGGGGTGACGATCGCGCCAGTCTGCGCGACGGCCCCGGCGACGATGTGTTGACGGCCGGTCGCGGGGCGGCGCGCCTCTCGGGCGACGGCTTCGACAATACGGTAAGTTCGATCTTGAATGTCTGGGCATATGCCAAGGCGGGCGGCAAAGACACGGCCTACCTGCACGACTCGCCCGAGGGGCGCGAGCGGTTCTCCTCCGGCTCGGGCTGGGGCAAAATGCTCGGGGACGATTGGGGAATCAGGACGTATTCCTTCCAGCGAGTCTACGCCTATGCCACGCCGGGCGGCGGCGACGCCGCGACCCTCAACGACACGCCCGGCAGCCGCGACAAGGTGGTGATCACGCCGAAGGTCACCAAGTTCAACGGATGCGGCGGCGCCCGGCGGCTCTTCGGCTTTTCGAGCATCCGCGTCAACGCCACGCCCGAAGACAATGACCTCGCCAAGATTTACGACGACCCGAAGGCGGAGGAAACGCTCACCGCCGACCTCAGCCAGGCGGTTCTCTCGGGCGGCAGGCAAATTGTCGACGTGCGCGGCGCCTCCGACGTGCGGGTATACAGCACGCCGGAAAGCGGCGATCAGGCGGTCCTCCAAGGCAATCCCGAAAAAAGCAACGTTTGCGTGATGTCGCCGGAACTGGTCAAGATCGCCAGCCGCGGGCAGAAGGTCCAGGCCCACGCGTTCCAGCAGGCGGCGGCCCATGCCGGCGCGAGCGGCCAGGACCAGGTGACGTTCTACGGCGATCCCGACAAGCCGGATGTCTTCACGGCAAGCCGGGGATTGGCCAGGCTGCGCGGCAAGGGCTACGACCTCCGCGCGGAGGGCTTCCGCGACGCCTTTGCGTACGGAGGCAAAGGCGACAAGGCGAGGCTCCACGCCGATCCCCTGGAGAAGGAGTATTTCGAAGCCGATCCCAAGGTGGGAATCCTCCGCGGCGAGGATTACCAACTCTACGTGCGCAACTTCACGCACGTGAACGCCTACGCGACCCCCGGCTCGGACGATACGGCCGTGATGTACGACGCCGCCAATTCGTTCGACAAGTTCACCGGCACGCCCGAGGCAAGCGCGATGGAAGGCGCGGGCTACGTCCGCAAGGCGGTCGGGTTCCGCTACGTTCACGCCTATGCCGACCCGGAAGACCAGGACCTTGCCGAATTGTCGGGCGGCGCCGGCGACGACGTCTTCGTTGCCACCAGCGAGTACGGCAAGCTTTCCGGCGAGGGCTACCAGATCCGCGCCGTTGCGTTCCACGAGGTGGTCGCGGACTCCTCGAGCGGCAACGACGAAGCCTTTCTCTACGACTCCGACGGCGTCGACCACATCCAGGCCTATCCGTCGCTGGCCGGCATATCGCACGAGGGAGTGCCGCGGAGCTTCAGCTACGTGGCGACCGGCTTTGATCGCGTCGGGCTGTATTCGAGCAACGACGACGACATCAAAGACGTGGCGCCCGGCGCGGCGGAGTGGATTGCAAGCAAGCCGGAAGCAGCTTCGGTGGAGCAAACCGGCGAGGCGATTGAGCGGCCAAACGTGCTATTCATCGCCATCGACGACTTGAACGACTGGATCGGCCCCCTGGGCGGCTACCCGGGCGTGAAGACGCCGAACCTCGATCGCTTGGCGGCGCGGGCAACGACGTTTTCGCAGGCATACTGCCCAGCGCCGCTCTGCAACCCGTCGCGGACCGGCCTGTTGACCGGGTATTATCCGACCAGCTCCGGAATCTACAAGAATCACGAGGATTGGCGCGTGGCCTTGCCGGAGGCGGTCACGCTGCCCGAACTGTTCAAGCAGAACGGTTATCACACGGTCGGCGGTGGAAAGATCTTCCACTGGAACGATCGCACGCTCTGGCACGAATACTTCCCCAGCGTGGTGGAAAGCGGCCCCGGCGCGGATGTTCAACAGGACGACGACAACTCCGCGGGCGCGATGTCGTGGGGGGCGATCGACGGGCCGGACGAGGAGATGAACGACTATCGGGTGACGAGCTGGGCGGCGGACTATCTCCGGCAGGAGCACGAGTCGCCGTTCTTCCTTGCCTGCGGCATTTTCCGCCCGCACTTGCCCTGGAACGTGCCGGCGAGCTACTTCGAGCAGTATCCACTCGAGGAGATCGTCTTGCCGGAGGTGTTGCCGGGCGATCTCGACGACGTGCCCGCGGCGGGACAGTTCCTCGCCGATCCGGGCGGTTTCCACGCGGCGATTCTCAACTCGGGCAACTGGGCCAAGGCCGTCCAGGCCTACCTGGCCTGCATCTCGTTCGTCGACGCCCAGGTCGGCCGCCTGCTCGACGCCCTCGACGCGAGCCCCCACGCCGGCAACACGGTGATCGCCCTCTGGTCCGACCACGGAATCCACCTGGGCGAAAAGGAGCACTGGCACAAGTCGACTCTGTGGGAGGAGTCGGGGCGCGCCCCGTTGATGATCGCCGCACCCGGCGTGACCGAGGGGGGAAGCGTTTGCGAGACCCCGATCGACCTGGTCAACACTTATCCAACGCTGGCCGATCTATGCGGCCTGCCGATCGCTTCAGAGCTCGACGGCGTCAGCTTGCGGCCGCTGCTGGAGGACCCCGAGGCCGCGTGGGATCGGCCGGCATTGACGAACTTCCGCGACGCCAACGCCGTGCGCTACGGCCAGTGGCGATACATTCGCTACGGCGACGGTTCCGAAGAACTGTACGACCACCAGGCCGATCCGAATGAATGGACGAATCTGGCGGGTGATCCCGCTTGCCAGGCGATCAAGGCCCAACTGGCCGCGATGCTGCCCGCAAACGCCGCCCTGGAGGCGCCCAAGCGGGTGTACTCTCCCCTGCACTGGGCGGCCGCTGAGACAGAAGCGGCAACCAGCCCGGCGGCCTCCGGCCAGTGCGTGTTCTACACGCCGTTCGACCGGGCCGCGGGGCGCGAGCTGTGGGCGATCGGCGGCCAGTCGAGTCCGGTCCTGGTGGCGGATATCCAGCCCGGCGAGGGCTCTTCCAGCCCCGCCCAACTGGTCGACGGCGATGGGACGCTGTTCTTCACGGCCAATGACGGCGTCCATGGAACCGAGTTGTGGCGCAGCGACGGAACCGAGAGCGGCACCTGGCTGGTCAAGGACATCCGGGGCGGCGCGGAGTCGTCGGCGATTCACGACTTGATCTTCGCCGGCGGCAGGCTGTTCTTCAGTGCGGACGACGGAGTTCATGGCAGCGAACTTTGGTCGAGCGACGGCACGGAGGAGGGAACCGTGATGGTCCGCGATATTCTGCCCGGGCCGCAGGGCTCGCATCCCACCGGCCTGACGGCGGCCGGGGCCGACCTGTTCTTCCGGGCGTACCATCCCGACTACGGGGCCGAGCTCTGGAAGAGCGACGGGACGGAAGAGGGAACCGCGCTGGTCGCCGATATCCTGCCGGGGATGGGAAGTTCGATCCCCGAGGAACTGACCGCGGCGACTGGCGGTGGCGTCTTCTTCGCCGCGTCGGACGGCATCCACGGCCGTGAACTCTGGTACACCGCGGGCGATGAGGAAAGCACGCGGATGGTTCTGGACATTCTGCCGGGCACGGCAGGGTCCGAGCCCGGCCAACTGGTTGCCGCCGGCGACCTGGTGTTCTTCGTGGCCGGCGACGGCGTGGCGGGCCGCGAGCTGTGGCGGAGCGACGGGACGGAAGCGGGCACCTGCCTGGTGGCCGACATCGCTGCCGGGCCTGGCTCCGCTCAAATCAGCGAACTGGCGGCGATTGGCTCGCGGGTCGCGTTCCGCGCCGTCGAACCGGCCAGCGGAAGCGAACCCTGGGTGAGTGACGGAACCCCGGAGGGGACGCGGATGATTCTGGACGTTCGGCCCGGCTCCGGCGGATCGAGCCCGGCGGGGTTCACGCTGGCCGGAAACACGCTCTACTTCACGGCGGATGACGGGCTTTTCGGGCGGGAGCCCTGGGTCGCCGGAGCGAACCTCGATGGCGCCGCGCTCGCGGCCGATATCTACCCCGGGACGGGAACATCCGATCCGCGCAGCCCGGTGGTGCTCGGCGAGACGATTTTCGTCTTTGCGACGGACGGGCTGGCCGGCTATCGGCTCTGGCGAATCGACGGCGCCGGTGCCAGGCCAGCGGCCGGCCCGACTAGCCCGGCGGAGTGATCCATGCTCCGTACTTCTGTAGCTTGAAGCTGAAGGTTTCCAACCGCTCGGTGTCGACGCCGCCGTTCTGCGAATAGGCCTCCACGGTGGAGAACCCGTAGACCTGGTGGCTGTGGAGCGCGCTGCGGACCTGGGCGACGCCGTAACCGGCATAGAGCTCATCGTTGCCCGGCCGGAGCGGAATCAACGGCGACGAGAGCGGCACGATCTGGCTGGTGCCGTCGTCGTTGTTCAGCTTCACCTGTCCGTCGCCGAGGTACTCGTCCTTTCCGGGCGCGTCGTAGAGGCGGGCCAGATCGTTCCCGCCCATCCCGTGGACGACAACCTCTTCAAAGAATTTCGCCCGGACAAAATACCCCACACCCGTGAGCTTCCCATAGTCCGCGGTGCCGACATAGGTGTCGTCGCCGGTCGACCCGTAGAGGACCGCAGTATCGCTGCCGCCGGCGCGGGCGTAGGCGTGAACCTCGTCGAACGCCTTGGCCACCAGCTCGAAGGCTTTTCCCTTGAGAGATGCCTGGGTGGGCGTGGCCGTGAAGACCTCGGCGCCGGGCGAGTCGTTCAGTTCGGCCGTGTCCGTTCCGCCGTCGCCGGCGATGGCCGCCGCCGTGGTGAAACGCATCGCCTGGGTGACCATCCCGGCCGTGGTCAGCGTTGCCGAAACGGGATCGGCGACGAAGGCGTCGTCGCCAGCGGTGCCCCGCAGCGTCGCGACGTCGTTGCCTCCGGTCGTGGCGTAGGCCTCAACCCGCTCGAAGAACTTCACGCGGCTGGAGGTTTCGCCCGTGATCATCCGGGCGTAGCCGGCCGCGTGATCGCTCACAAACGTGTCGTCGCCGGCGGAACCGTTCAGCCTCGCCAGGTCGTTGCCTCCCGCCTTGGCGTAGGCGTGCACCTGGTCAAAGCCCTTGACTCGATTGAAGTACCCGCTACCGGCTATTCTCGCCCACTCGGGCCAACTGACGAACTCGTCGTCGCCGGCGGAGTCGAGGAGGCTGGCAATGTCGATGCCGCCGGAATTGGCGTAGCCGTGGACCTGCGCGAAGCCCTTGGCCTGATAGCGAAAGCCGGCGCCGGAGAACGTGACCTGGTCGGGCAGGGCCTCCAGGGTGTCGTCGCCCGGAGAATCGTAGAGGCTCGCCACGTCGATGCCGCCGTGGCTGGATTGCGCTTCCACCGATTCAAACCGCAAAGCCGTATTGGAGAAGCCGGGGCCGGCCATCGTGGCTTCCGTGGGCGTGGCGGAAAACGAGTCGTTGCCAGCGGAGTCTTCGAAGATCGCCGTGTCGTTGCCGCTGGAGGCGTAGCCGAAAACCCGCGCGAAATTCTCCGCGCGGCGCTCCCATCCGTCGCCGGAGAACCAGGCGGCAGCCGGCGCGGCGAAGAACGTGTCGTCGCCGGCCGTATCGTAGAGATGGGCCTCGTCGTTTCCGCCGGTCGAATGGCCGGTTACGTGTTCGAAGAACTTCGCCCGGGTAAAGTAGCCGTCGCCCGACATGCGGGCAAAATCTTCACGGGCGACGAAGGTGTCGGCGCCCATCGAATCGTAGAGGTCGGCCGTGTCGGCGCCCCCGTTGACCGCATAGGCGTGTACTTCATCAAAAGCGCGGACTTCGTTGTAGCTTTGCGCGGTTCTCAGGCCGGAGACGTCGGCCCGTCCGACGAACTGGTCGTCGCCGTTGGAGTCGTAGAGACTGGCCACGTCATATCCGCCAGCGGCCGCCTCCGCGTAGACTTCACGGAAGCCGACGGCCTGGCTGGAGAACGAGGCGCCGCGGAGCGTCACTTCCGACGGCGTCGCCGTCAGCACGTCGTTGCCGGAACTGTCGTGAAGCTCGGCGATGTCAAAGCCGCCGCCGCTGCGGACGACGATCTCTTCGGTTTTCGTGACCGTCGCATTGTAATCGGTTCCCGTCAGGTCCAACCGGCCGGGCCGCAAGACGGCGTTGTCGTTTCCCTCTCCAGTCCTGAGTTCCAGCCGATCCCATCCGGAGCCGGCGTCGAGCGTGAGCGAGGCGATGGCGCCGGAGGCAAACACATATTGGACTTTGTTGACGGCCAGCTGGTAGGTGCTCGCGGTCCAGTCGAAGTTGTAGACGTCGTCGCCCGCCGTCCCACGGACGAGTAGATTCGAGGTCGAGTCGTCGACCAGGTTGGCCAGCCAGAGATCCGTTCCCGCCGTGGCGCCGGACAGCGTGACGAAATACGTTTCGTTCTCGGAGACATGCCAATCGACACGGGGACTCCCGCTGGTTAGGGGGTCGTAGTTGGCGTCGTAGAGTTCCACGTTGCCGCCCGCGGCCTCCAGTTCGGCGGTGAGAACGCCCGCATGGCGGGTGGTGAGCTGATAGGTATGGTCGCCGGCGCTTATCTCGCGGTAGTCGACGTAACCGAGATCGGTAGTGTCCGCCGGCGCTGCGGCGCTGAGCGCAAACAGCGGCGAGCCGCTCACCGAGAGCAGCGCCCGCTGCTCCATTTGCTCAAAACGCACGCGTCGAAAGCCCTGTCTTTCGGGTCCCCGACCGCCTCCGCCGAGGGCTTTCCCCTTGCCGCCAAACAGTTTTTTCCATCCCATGACTCAGACTCCCGATTTTCCCAGGGTGGCCTGGAGTATTTTGAAGCTCGCGCGCCGGAAGTGACTCTAGATCGGCCGCCAGCCGGCCGGATCGCGTCGCCGCGGGAGGCGCGCAGAAGCCGTCCCCTGTCTCTATGTAATGGTTACGGCAAGTTGGCGGGCAAAACTTTCCCTAAAACCGGCATAAACGCAACAATGTCCCACCCAGAGAGGGGTTTTTGTCTAGTTGCGGGGATCACGGAGCTTTTCGCGCCGGCTTTTCCGCCTTCCTGAAGGCAGGCAAGAGTCCTTCTCATGCCCTCAAGTGTGAGGCAAGACTACCCAAAGGGGCTATTCCGTTTCTTGCAGCGGCGTTAGGATTATGGGA
>JAMOAF010000156.1 GCA_023621895.1 Planctomycetota bacterium | reverse complement strand
GACTATGCTTACGATGCCGCCACTGGCCGAGCCTATTACTGTTCCGTCTCAAATTCCCGCTGAACAACACCTTCGCCGCCCGCAACACGGCTGCCGATTGATGACTGAACCGATTCCCCATTTTGAAGCGTCGTGCCCCAACTGCTCCTGGTCGGAGATGTGCGGGCCGGAAGGCATTGCGCGGCGATTGATCGCCGCGCGCAAACTGAAGCCTGCCAGCGAGTTGAATCTTGCGATGCTCGCCGAGTTGTTCCTCGCGCTGGCAGAGCGCCTGCCGTGCCCCGAATGTGGCCACGTTGGGCTGCTCATCAAGCGCCGATCGGACCTCGACGGCGACTGGCCGTGCGCCCGCTCCTGCACGACCTGCGGGAAAGCCATCCCGAACGAGCGGCTGGAGCTCTACCCCGAGGCGACCCTCTGCGCGATCTGCCAAGGAAAAATCGATCGCGGCGAGCCGGTCGGCCAGAGCGAATACTGCCCGCGTTGCGGCTCGCCGATGCAGCTTCGCCTCGCCCGCTCCGGGGGGGTGACTCGCTACGAGATGACTTGCAGCAAGGTACCCCCCTGCCGGCTTCACAGGCCGGCATGACGGCTGACCTGACGCCCCCCCTCCCGGGCGCTTAACGGCGCTCTCCGCAGAGGTTACAATGCGCGCGTCCCACGGCTCCGCCGGCGCCCGACACCGCCGAATGCCCGGTTGCTTCCCGGTCGTGTCCGCCAAGCAGGTGCTCGAATGAACCCACCCACCGAAGACACCCTGCATCTCCTGAATCGGCTCAAGCACGAAGCCAACGCGGTAGACAGTTCCATGCTCGCTGGCGAGCTGCGCCAGATTGCCTACGACTACAACGAGTGGTTGCTGGGCCAGTGGCAGCCGAACGAACACGAGCTCCGCGGTTACTTTGCCGAGCGTTTTGCCATGGCGCGCCACTATGCGCACCAGGCCGGTGACCGCCGCCTGGCAATCGCGCTTTCCGCGTTGGAAGACCAAGTGCTCCAGTGAGCCTGCGATTGGCAAGGGATGGCCAATCAACACGTGACCGTCGAGTGTGCTCGGCGGGCTGAAGCGCGAAGCGCGCCGGCGGCGGGGCGTCCCGCGAGGCGCAAGTCGCGGAATCTCAGTCAGCGATCCGATCGTAGCCCTCGCCGGGCGTACTGCCGCGATGCTTTTCCCAGTATGCGGGCATCAATTCCCTGACCTTGTCTTCCATCTCCTGGTCGCTGATCGACGACATCCGGCCTTCCTTCTCGTACTGGTCCATGACCCAGCGGGCGACCTTGTGGCACTTGATCTTGCTGATCCGCTCGTCGTCCTTCAGGCCGAAGAACTCATTGATCCAGTGCGCCACGCCGTCGGCGCCCGACTTGTCCGTGAGGGCGACCCGGGGAGGCCGGTTGAGCAGCTTGGTGGTGTCGAACACGTTGTAGATTCGCTCGTCCTGGCGGAGCCCGCCGGCGTGAATCCCGGCCCGAGTCGTGTTGAAGTGCCGGCCGACGAAGGGATAGTTCTCCGGAATCGGGAACCCGATCGACTGCATGTAGTTGGCCAGCTCGGTGATCACCTCGGTCTGAATCCCGCAGAGGTCGCCCCGCAGCGCGATGTATTCCATGACCGCGCCTTCGAGCGGCGGATTGCCCGTCCGCTCCCCGTAGCCGAAAAGCGTCGCGTTGGCGGCATCGCATCCATAGAGCCATGCCGTGGCCGCGTTGACGTGCACCTTGTGGAAGTCGTTGTGGCCGTGCCAATCCAGCCTGCTCGTCGGCACGCCCACCTCCCGGTTGAGCTTGTAGATCAGCTTGGGGATGCTCCGCGGCAGTTCGACGCCGGGGAAGCTCACCCCGAATCCCATCGTGTCGCAGAGCCGCATCTTGACGCGGAGTTGCTCGGGAACCTGCTCGCTCATCCGCATCAGCCGCTCGGCGAACGGCAGCACGAACCCCGCGATGTCCGCGCGGGTGATGTCCTCCATGTGGCACCGCGGCCGGATGCCGGCTTCGAATGCCGCATCGACCACCTCGCAGTAGGAGTCCATGCACTCCTTGCGGCTCTTGAACTTGAGCTTCTGGAAGATGTGGTAGTCGGACGAGCTGGTCAGCAAGCCGGTCTCTTTCAGACCCGCCTCCTTGACGAGCCGGAAATCGGCCTTCACGGCCCGGACCCAGCCGGTGCATTCGGGATACCTGTGCCCCAGCTCGCGGCACCGGTCAAGAGTCTCCCGATCGTTCTTCGTATAGAGGAAGAATTCCGTCTGCCGCACGACGCCGTTGGGACCGCCCAGCTTCGAGAGCAGGTCGTAAATGTGCACCATCTGCTCGATCGTATACGGCGGGCGGGCCTGCTGCCCATCGCGAAACGTCGTATCCGTGACGTAAAAGTCGCGCTTGAGGAACTCTTCCGTGGAGAATTCGACCGGCTTGCCGTCGACGTATTCCACCAGCGGGCCGTCGAACTTGATTCGCGGCGGCAGATCGTATCCGAACGTCTCCTCCATCAGGTTCGGTTCGGTCGCGTCGATCAGGGGGAATTTTTCTTGGTTGGGCATAATCGCGCCTCGTCAGAAAATTGCGTGAATTTGAGTTGTCAAGGAGACTTCTGCCGACGCCAACCTGCTCGCCCGGTGCTCGGCAAGCCAGTCAGGCTCGGGCCCGCCCGGGACGCCGGCGCTCTCCTGCCGGCGCTCTTCCCGCGCGGCGCCGGTCGGACTCAGACATCGATGCCTTGCTGCTCGCAGACCTTGGCGATGTACGTCACCGCATCGCCCACCGTCTGAACGCTCAGCGCCTCGTCCTCATCCATCTCAATGCCGAATTCCTCCTCGAACATCGCGACCAACTCCACCGACTGGACGCTCTCCGCCCCCAGGTCGGTCGTGAAGGCGTGCTCAGGCTTGATCTCCTTCGGATTCAATTGGAGAACCTGGGCTGTCACCGCAATCACTCGGTCTTCCACGCTGGCCATCTCGAAAGGTCTCCTTTGAGCCGGTTGATGTTTTGGTCGAACGGTGGCCTTCGCCTGGTTTTCCGCCTCCGGTCGCTCGCAGCGCGCCACGAGCGTCCCCCGATCCCGCCATCAAACCGGGGGGCCGAACGGACAGGGGACTCCCTCCGAAACACCAAGACAACTGCCCCTTTTCTCCCTCGTGAGCCTACCAGTGTCACAGCTCAAACACCCCATGTCAAGCGCCACCCGTCCGACTGGTGGGACGGACTGCCATCTCTAGCGTTACCCGAGGCCGGGCACGTCTTTTCCCTGGCGAAAGGCATAATCGATCGAATCGTCAAGTTTTGCCGTGCCCCGTGCCGATGGTTTACGCTGACTGTCTGGATGTCTCAGGCCAGAATATGGGAGCCCAACCGATGAAGATCGCCCTGGCCGTCGACGCCTTCCCCTCACGAAGTGGGGTGACCGAATCCTGGCCCAGCCAGGTTGCGGATCGGCTGCTGCGCAGAGGTCACCAGGTGCATGTGCTCGCCCGCGTGTTCACCGCCGCGGCGCCGTCGGGCGTTCTTGTACACACGGCCGGCCGTGCCGGCTCGCCTGCCGCCCGCGATGTGCACGTCGAAGCCGTACTCCGCGGTCTCAAGGCCGACATTGTCCACAACATGGGGCTCGGTCGATTCGCCGACGTCTTCACGCCCCCCGAACCGGCCGAGTCGGAAAACTCGGTCGAGCCATCCGGCGGCCCTCGGCTCGCCGGCTTTCTGAAGCGTCTGGCGCGCCGCTTCTTTTCGGTCACGGTTCAGCCGGGGCGACTGGCCGAGCACCCCCCGCTCGACCCCCGCACGCTGGTCGCCGCGCCCTCGATGATGGCGGCCGGCGCCTATCGGACTAGCCACCCAATCCCGCCGGAACAACTCCACGTGGTTTACCCGGGCGTGGACATCAAGAAGTTCTCCCCCCACATTCGCCCCTTGCGGCGCGATACGACCCGGCGCAAACTGGGCGTTGAGACGGACGAATT
>JAMOAF010001063.1 GCA_023621895.1 Planctomycetota bacterium | reverse complement strand
GGATGCCCTTGCACATCAGCATCCGCGACGTGCCTCCCTCGGCCGTTTTGAACAGGGCGATCTGGTCGGTGAATGCATTGTTGTACTTGTTAGCGCCGGGCTGGTACGACTCGAAGCCCGCGTTGGAGCCCGTGCACGAAACGGAAGTGAACGGCTTGTCGGTCACGCCGACATAGTAGGCCGTCGAGTGGGTGGGGTACCACAAGGGGATGCAGCCGACGCGCCAATCCTTGTACGACCCGATCTGGTACGAGTGGAAGTGATAGTACTCCCCTTCGGAGTAGATCAGCTTGCCGAAGCCGCCGGCCTGGTAGATTTTGCGCATCGCGTAGAGGTCGGCGTGGAAACAGGAAGTCTCCATCATCATGTACTTCAAGCCGCTCGCCTTGACGGCCTCGTAGAGCCGGTCGGCGTCTTCCAGGGATCCCCAGACGGCGGGAACGGCGCTGGCGACGTGCTTGCCGTGCTTGAGGACATCGATCGACTGCCGGGCGTGGCTGGGGGCGTCGGTGGCCAGGAAGATCGCCTCGATCTTGTCGTCCTTGACCATTTCCTCCAGCGACGGATAGGTCTTCTTGCAGCGGCAGACCTTGGCCAGTTCGGCGCAGCGATCGGGAAACAGGTCGCTGACGGCAACCACCTCGACGTTGGGATGGTCCTGGAAACTGAAGGCGGCGCCGAAACGGCAGGTGCCGTAGCCGACGATGCCGACGCGAATCTTGCGGTCCGAGACGGGCTTCCACTTCTTGGATGCCTTGGGGTCGGCGGCCTGCTCCTCGAAGCCCTGGATCTTGGGTTTCTCTTGGGCGGAAGCGGCGCCGCCCAGTCCGACGGCCGCGGCGCCAAGGCCCACGGTCTGAAGGAAAGAACGTCGTGAGGCGGGGTTTTTCATGACTATCTTCTCCAGGAGAGTGACGGGCAACTCGATCGACTCATCAATACGAAGCGACGATCACGCCCAGTATTTGTACTGCGGAATCTTCATCAGTTCCCCGTCCTTGAGGGCCGACAGGTGCGAGACCACGCCGGCGACGGACATGTTGAGGGCCTGGGCGACGTCGACGAGCGGCTTGCGGCCTTGGAGGATGGACTGGACGAACTCGTCCATCAGCCGCCCGTGCGATCCGCCGTGGCCGCCGGCGGCGACGCCCTGGGGGAGCGGCGTGGGAGTGGTGTCGGGAAGGTTCTTTTCGAGGCCTTGGTACTTCTCGTAGAAGGTGCCGCGCTGGCCGCGGATTCTGCCTCGCTCGCCGCCGTCGCCCGGCGTGTCCCAGCTCACGCCCATCCGCGCCGTGCCGCCGTCGCTCGTTCGCAGCAGGGCGATTTCGGTGCCGAAGGGGTTCTTGTAGACGTTGTTTTCGGGCCGCAGCTTGTCGAGCACGCTCGGCATGGCCATGCAGGAGACTTCGGTGAAGCTGCCGCCGGTGACGCCGACGTAATAGGCGTTCGAATGGGTCGGATACCATTGCGGCGGGAGCCCCACTCGCCAGTTCTTGTAAGACGCGATCTCGGGGACGGCATAGTGGTAGTATTCGCCTTCGGAGTAGACGAGCTTGCCGAAGCCGCCGGCGTTGTAGATCGTCCGCATCGCGTAGCAGTCGGGGCGGAAGTAGGAGGTCTCGAACATCATGTACGCAAGCCCGCTCGCCTTGACGGTCTCGAACAGCTTGTCGGCGTCCTCGAGCGAACCGAACGTGGCGGGAACGGCGCAGGCGACGTGCTTGCCGTGCTTGAGCACGTCGATGCAGTGCCGGGCGTGGCTGGGCGCGTCGGTGGCCACGAAAACGGCCTCGATCGCGTCGTCCTTGATCATTTCTTCAAGCGAAGGATAGGTCTTCTCGCAGCGGCAGGCCTTGGCCAGCTCGGCGCAGCGATCGGGGAACAGGTCGCTGACGGCCGCGACCGTGACGTTCGGATGGTCCTGGAAGCTGAACGCCGCGCCGAAGCGGCAGACGCCGTAGCCGACGATGCCGACGCGCAGCTTGCGATCCGAGACGGGCGTCCATTTCCGCGCGGGTTTGGGCTCTTTCGGCGTTTCGTCAAAGCCTTGAATCTTCTTCTCCTGGCCGAGCGCGGTTCCGGCAACCCCCAGGGCGGCGGCGCCAAGGCCCACGGTCTGAAGGAAGGAACGTCGTGAGGCGGGATTGGACATCATCAGGACTCCTGGCGAGGGTGGGTACCGGCCGAGTGCGATCAGCGCCCGCTCGGCGATTTAGTAAGAAATGCTCACATCAAGGCCTTCTCGGCCGCTCCGATGGCTTCTTCGATGATTTCGAGGCCCTTGGCCGCCGTGTCGAAATCCATCACGATCGGCGGGCTCATGCGGAGGATATGCCCGGCCGGAATCCAGGCCAGGCCGTTTCTGAAGGCATGCTGGTAGACGAATTCTCCCGCCTTCGTGAAGGGCTCCTTCGTCTGGCGGTCCTTGACCAGCTCGATTCCCATCAAGGCGCCCTTGCAGCGGACGTCGCCGATGATCGGGTGCCGATCCTTCATTTCATTGAGAATTTTCGTGCAGTGATCGCCGAGGGCGAGGCAATAATCCAGCAGGTTCTCCTCCTGGATCACCTCGGTGCTGGCCAGCGCGGCGGCGCAGGCCATCGGGTTGCCGCCGTAGCTGCTGGAGGCGGAGATTTTCTCGAAGCTCTCCTTGTAGGGCTCGCGGACGGCGACGCAGGTGACGGGGAAGCCGTTGCCGAATCCCTTGCCGATGGAGACGACGTCGGGGACCACGCCCCAATGCTCCAGGCACAGCCACTTGCCGGTCCGCCCCCAGCCGGTGAGGACCTCGTCGGCCATCAGGAGGATGCCCTTGTTGTCGCAATACGCGCGGAGCTTGGGGAAGAAATCGTCGGGCGGCATGATCGATCCGCCCCATCCCTGGATCGGCTCGAGAACGAAGCCGGCCACGTCGCCGACGGTCGCCCGATCGATGTACTGGTCGTAGAAGGCGATGTAGCGATCGGTGTCGATCGTGCCGTCTTCCTTGGTCCAATCGGGGCGATACGTGTCGGGGCGGGGAACCAGGTGGGAGCCGGGCGCGCGGACCCGCCCGTAGACCGGGGAGCGAATCTGGGCCAGCGAGACGGCGCCGTAGGTCTTGCCGTGGAAGTCATAGTAGCAACTGATCATCTCGTTGCGGCCGCTGGCGGCCCGGAGGACCCTCATGCCGGCCTCGACGGCGGCCGTGCCGGCGTCGTAGAACTGGAAGCCGGAGAGGTCGCCGGGCAGGACTTCGGCCAGTTTCTCCACGAGCCGGGTCTTGATCGGCGTGGTGAAGTCGTGGGCGTTCATCAGTTGGCCGGCATACTTGGCGATCGCCTCGCTGATCTTGGGGTGGCAGTGGCCGAGGGTGGTCACGTAGATGCCGGAGGAGAAGTCGATGTACTTGTTGCCGTCGACGTCGACGAGCGTGCAGGCCTCGCCCGACTCGAAAGCCACCGGAAACAGCTTCACCTGGCCGCTCAAGCCCTTGAAATACTTGGTGCATCGCCGGTGGTAGTCGTTCGAGAGGGGGCCGGGCGGCGGAACGACGATCTGCGGATAGCGCGCCAGGTCCGTCTTGGCCCATTCGAGCGTGGAGGAGAACGTTGTTGACATCAGCAAGGAACCTCTTGTATCGCGAGGAAACCCGGGCGAACCGGCCGGTCAGCGTCACGGCAGGTTGCCCGGTGGGATCACAAATCCGGAGAAGATGACCAGCAATACAATAATCGTCAGCACGAACAGCAGCCACCAAGTGACGACGCTCGTGTACCAGTGGTCGCCGAGGCCGTTGAAAATGTTCATCTTCCGCCAATTGAACGTGAGCAGGTCGGTAACCTGGTCGGGCCTGGGCGGCGCGCTGGCGAGGCTGATGACGGTGCACACGACGACGCAGAACGCCCAGTTGATCGCCGACTGGTTGCTGTACGGCTCGAGCCAGAGCGGGTGCGGGGGAACCGCCGGCAGCGCCTCCCGGATCGCCGGTCC